>JAFGPJ010000406.1 GCA_016936275.1 Sedimentisphaerales bacterium | reverse complement strand
CATCGGTGGATTAAGCGTGGGCGAAGAACATGACGATATGATAAAGACAATAAGCCATACCACGCAGCTTCTGCCGAAAGACAAACCTCGTTACCTTATGGGCGTCGGCACACCTGCGGATCTTATTTTCGCCGTCATGGCAGGAATCGATATGTTTGACTGTGTCCTACCAACGAGAAACGGGCGAAATGCCTTTGCTTTTTCTCAAAACGGCCCTGTTCGGCTAAGAAATAACGCTCATATAGATGACACAGGGCCAATCGAAGCCGGCTGCGACTGTTATTGCTGCAGAAACTTCAGCAGGGGCACCTTGAGACATTTCTTTAATTCGGGAGAGATGCTCGGGCCGATATTGGTATCTCTGCACAACCTTACGTTCTACCAGAGACTTATGACCAGGATAAAACAGGCAATTAAAGGAAATAAACTTGCCGATATGGCAAAAGAATTGATTAATAACAAATGATTATTGGTTATTGATAAATAGATAAAAAGTAGTTATTATTACCGGTTTGGCCGGCGGTTATTCCAATGGTCATCTCAATACGAGATTCGAAATACGTAATTATGAAGGGAAGATAAAATGAACAATATATGGATATTAGCCCAAACAGACAGCGGCGATGCTCCATCGGGCATTACATCTGAGCCGATAAGTTCGGATGAGCAAACGACAACGACCACACAATCCGATCCCAATCTACCGACCAATACTATGAAGCGAAATCCCTTTGGCGGCTATCAGTTGATCTTTCTCGCCATGATGTTCGTCCTGATGTACCTGATTCTGTTCAGAGGACCTCGAAAGAAGCAGCAGCAGCATAAACAAATGGTGCAATCATTGGCTAAAAACGACAAAGTACAGACGATTGGCGGCATTATCGGAACCGTTGTCGATATTAAGGAAGATGAGATTACGCTGAAAATTGACGAGTCGAATAATACGAAAATAAAGATTCTCCGTTCAGCAATCGGAAGAAATATGTCGAAAGATAAGAATTAGACCTTGGTACTCAGCCGGCTGTTTCATAGCCGTTGAAGCAATACAAAATATGATATCTGAGGGAAGTTATGAGCAAGAATCTGACACCGAAAATTATTTCTATCATTGTATTAGTAATAGTCGCCGCCTTGACTTTATATCCACCAAGCAAGACCTTAAAGCCCGGCATAGACCTGGCGGGCGGAACAAGACTTATATATCAAATCGATACCCACGGTCTTGAAGAAACAGAAAAGAAAGACTTATCGCAAAAATTAATAACCGTTTTGCGAAGGCGAATAGATCCTGCGAACATCCAAAACCTAATATGGCTGCCTCAGGGCAGCACCCGCTTCGAGATACGAATGCCGTTAGCAAGCGCGGAAGCACACCAAAAACGTCAGAATTACGAACAGGCCGAGACGGAACTGCTCGATAGAAACGTCAGTGCCGCCAAAATAATGCGTTCTCTCAAAGAGCCCGCCGAAAAACGAGCCGAACTATTCAAGCAGTTCGCACAGGAAGATCCTAACGGGCTGGCTATCCTCGATACCCTCGCCGCAGCGCACGACGAACGTGAACTGCTGAAAAACAAAAGAGATGCCCTCTTTAATGAGTGTGAAGCTGCGGAAACAAAAATGTCATCTGCAGGCCTTGACCTCGACAAGATAAACGAAAATATCAGTAATTGGGCCGGCCTGGACGATAAAGCACTTTCCGAATCGATAAACACATTCACCGACGTCAACGACAATCGCGATATGTTGATCGGATATGTTAAGACATACGTGGAGTGGTCTAAAGTTTCAGATCAGTTTCTGGAGAAAAACGCCGATTACATCAAGGCAAGAAACGCAATCGATAAATTAAACCTGAGCAAAGATAAGATAGACTATTGCCTTGAGCTTCCCGAAAAATCTTCGAAACGCAAAGACCAGATCGAACAGCTTAAAACTGAATTCCCCGACCGGGCTGTTGAAATTGACAGGATAGTAAAAGCTTTCGACGAGTACCGCCAATTCAGAGGCAGGCTCGACGATCCCAAAGACCTGCAGCGGATGTTAAAAGGCGCCGGAATACTGGAATTCAGAATACTTCCCACTGAGGGACACCCGGAAGTTGACATGGACCAGATAGCCGGCTATGTCGAGAAGCTTAAGAATATGGGACCGAAAGCCGCCTCGGACAACCAGTACGTATGGTGCGAAATTGAGAACGCTGAAGAATGGAGAGCGGCAGACCGGGAACAACGGCCTTCAATTACCGAGACCTTTGGTGACAAATACTATGTCCTTGCAAGTAACAAAACAGACGAATCGATGCTGCACAGCTCCGGCAAAAAAGAGTGGAAACTCGAAAGGTCATATCCGACAACCGATGAAATGGGGCGAAGGGCAATCGGTTTTCTGCTGGATGACAGAGGTGGAAATATATTCTTCAAAGTGACCGGAAAAAACATCGACCGGCCCTTGTGCATCCTGCTCGATGGAATCGCAATATCAGCACCGACTATTGAAAGCCGCATTCGCAGGCAAGGTTCGATAACGGGCAGCTTCTCTCAAACAGAAGTCGAAGACATGGTTAATAAACTGAACGCCGGTTCTTTGCCTGCAAGACTTATAGAACAGCCCATTTCAGTAAATACAATAGGCCCGTCTATCGGCGCCGACAATCGCGACCAGGGAATAAGAGCAGGTTTGATCGGCCTTGCAGCGGTCATTGCGTGTATGGCGATTTATTATTGCTTAGCCGGCTCAATTGCAGATGTGGCGCTGCTTTTGAATATGTTATTTGTCCTGGCAATAATGGCTGGCGTGCGAGCAACTTTCACGTTGCCTGGCATCGCCGGCATCATACTTACTATCGGTATGAGCGTTGACGCCAACGTTCTTGTATTCGAAAGGATTTGCGAAGAGCAGCTCCGGGGCGCATCGCTCAGGATAGCCATACAAAACGGATACCAGCGGGCTTTCAGGACTATTTTCGATGCGAACTTAACAACGTTTATAACCGCCGCGATTTTGTATTGGCGCGCTTCCGAAGAAGTCAAAGGTTTTGCTATTGTGTTGATGCTCGGTATCGCATCAAGTATGTTTACCGCGTTATTCGTAACTCGTGTGGTTTTCGATTTGCTTCTGTCTAAGCGAATCATCAAAGAGCACTTACTTATGCTCCGCCTCATACATAATCCGAACGTGAACTGGATGCGCTCCAGACCAATCTTTCTGGGCATATCGAGTGTACTGATACTTGGCGGATTATTTGTCTTCTTTACAAGAAACGACCTGAAGAACAATAAATATGATATCGAGTTTACCGGCGGAACCAACATACAGGTCAATCTCAAAGACGCCCTCGAACGGCAGCAGGTCGAAGAAAGGATTCAGAAAATAGGGATAAATTTGAACAATCCCGGCCTTCAAACGGCAAGTGTTTACAGTATCGGAGATTCAGGCAAACAGTATGAAATCAGCACAATAGAAACAAACAAAATAGCAGTCACAGTAACTTTCCCACAGGCGCAGCAACAATCAGCCGACAATATAATATCCGCGATAGAAACCGCTCAGCGGGAGTCTGCCGGCAGGCTCGGTAACCTGATTGTAACACAGGACACGAACAACGCCGGGACGTTTAACATATCAACGAGCCAGATGAACCAGTCTCTGGTCAAAGAAGTGCTGGAGAAAGCTTTTCCGGCCGCCGATATTTCAGAACCACAGGTCGATGAAGTCGTCAATAACGCGATACTGACAGCTTTCACCGACCAACTGGAAATTCAGCAAAATCTTCAGCCTGAAATCGTCTCCGAAGAAAATATATCCGAAGAATTGATAGACTCTTATCCGGAGCTTATTGATTATCTGGGCGGCGTCAAAATCGAATGTCAAATCCAGCGGTCCGCCACGGCAGGAGAAATCGCCCAGAGATTCAGGGACCTGTTGTTTAAGCCGGACATGCAAAATGTCGAACGATATCCCTACGAAATCCTTGATTCAAACCTTAATGCACTAACCGATCCAAATCAGCCCGTAAAATCATTTATTTATGTAAGCGCCGATCCAGAAGCGAGTTACCGCGAACTTTCCGAGGAAGAAAGAACACGCTTCGTCGAAAACGAAAGGGCCAAAGTCCTGGGGGCGGCCCATCTCGAGACTTCACTGCCTCGCGTAAGACAATTCGATCCTTCGGTGGGCAGCGAACAAAAACAACAGGCGCTGATAGCTATTGTCCTGTCGTTGTTTGCGATTATCACTTACATCTGGATTCGATTCGGAGATGTCCGCTACGGCATCGCCGCAATAATAGCACTCGTACACGATGTATGTATCACACTCGGAGCAGTCACCGTCTGTGCATACATTGCAGGTACATCAATAGGGGATTTTCTCTTAATCGACGATTTCAAAATCAACCTCGCAATGATCGCCGCTTTCCTGACCCTAATCGGTTACTCACTTAACGACACAATCGTCGTCTTCGACCGTATCCGGGAAAATCGAGGCAAGGCCCGTCAGCTTAATCCGAAAATAATAACCGACAGTATCAACCAGACTATTTCCAGAACGATTATGACGTCTTTCACGACGTTCATCGTTGTGCTGATAATGTACATCTTCGGCGGTACAGGATTAAGAGGCTTTACTTTCGCAATCGGCATCGGCATCGTCACAGGTACTTACTCGTCTATTGCAATAGCCGCACCTATGCTAATTTTTCACCCGATTCAATATGTTCTCGGTCTGTTCGGAAACGAAAAACAAACCGGGAAACGTAAATAATACGATGAAATGCAAAAGGATTTGAAAATAGGACTTGCCATGGGCCTTGTGCTGGCAGCAACCGCCCTGCTCTGGCTGGCCACTCGCCCGAGTCTCAGCCCGACAGCAAGAATGTCACGTATTCCCGATGCCGTACCTGCTCAGGAGAGTTTTGAACCGGCAAATGATACAAACACAGTCAATAGTCAACCGCCGGCTATCAGCCCGCAAACGGAACTGCCGGATTCTCCGGAACAAGCCCTCGGGACAGCACCATACGAGCAAGCAGAGAAGATAAAAACGCAGAAATTTCACATCGTACTCAAGGGGCAAACACTAACCCAGATTTCCCAGGAATACTACGGCTCGGCAGGCAATTGGAAAAAGAT
>JAFGPJ010000405.1 GCA_016936275.1 Sedimentisphaerales bacterium | reverse complement strand
GTCAGGCCAAGACCAAGAACCTCGGTATAAAAACCGACATTAACATCGAGATTGTATTGGCCGGGATGGAACAGGAAAGCATAACGACCGGGACCGAATTGGCTGCGCTCCTGCCGGCTGAAAATCTCGCTGACCCTGCTTTGGATAGTATCCATAGGCATATCCGGCTTGAATATCAAAACATTAGGACCAAAATCAGGGGCAGCCGAAGCTGTCTCGATTAATAAGTCACTCGAGCTGAAAAAAAACGTAATAACACAAAGTAAATCAAACAGAGCCGATTTCATCTTGTTTCCTCTTGAATTAAATTATCTATAAATAAGAAGTGATAAAAGGTCACATCTTAAATATTAACTATTCACAAGCTTATCGAATAAAAGTTTGATGTTTTTTCTCAGTCTGTTAAAAAAATATCAGAAGCGTAACTATGACGAATGAGAGTCTTCCGAGCATGTAAAATTTATCTATAAACTATAGGAAACCAACTGTCTCTGTTCGGCGTTCTTTATGGTATCTCTGCCAATAGTTATCCGGCGAGACTAAAGTGCAAACATTCTGTGTGTCAGCCCAATCAAGAAAATTCTTTCTTGGCCAGATAAAGGCATAAGCCGTCGGTGCATATCTTCCTTCCTTATGCAATCGCTGTCTGACAAACGACGCTGTAAGTGCATACTTGATATCCTTCTTTGTCGTACCGGCAGCAAAAAGCTTCGCCGAATTTTGTAATGGCACTTGTCTCAGGTACGCCAATTTGGGACTAACTTTTTCAAGGCCCGGATCCAGGTACCAGCTTACGTTATAAATCCCTTTTACATATGGATCCATCTTCATGAGATCGGCCATTCTTAAATAGGCGAAATGAATCTCTCTCGCATTGAAGTGACGCATATACCGAGGAGCTGTGTGCATTGAATAGTACTGAGCAAATCCGCCGGCCTCTAACGAAACACACTGAAGGTATTTGAAAAACTGGCTTACACCACCGCCAAGAAAAGGTCGTAATCCAACCGTACGAGTCTCAATTATCCAGGCACCTCCCACCGGAATGTTTCTTAACGAGCAAACCTTCACATCAAGGGCAAAAGACAGGCAACAGTAATCGTAATACTTGTCGGGTTGCGTTGAAAAATCCCCCAAAATCCGTTCAAACCATTCATTGTATAAACGTAATATTTCACCTGGCAATTTTTTGCTACGTAGCCGTTTCAGAGAATCGCTCATGAAAAAGGACAGGGCCAACTTTAAATAAAGCGATAAGACGTGGCGACCATATTCGGATGCTATCTGTTCAAATATCTGCGATCGTTTTTTGGCCAGGGCTAACGATGTCAATCGACCACGTCCGTGACAAGTTTTTACATCGTTTAGATAGTCCGCCAAAGGAAACCTGCATAATATTTCCTTACTGAAAGAATTCAACTCGGTTTTAAGCCGGGTATTTGCCTTATCCAACGATTCATCTAATGTACTCCATTCCATCGTACTCCTCCTTGAAAGTCGTTAATTCTACCTTTTAAATCAAAGGATTTTACGTACCAATCCCACGAGTCATATAAGTAGAGCTGTGAGTCAGATAAGACCTGACGAACTGTATGCTAATTAGCAATGTTGAGATGAGGGTGAAAAGCTAATATGCTCAACCGTAAGTGTCGAGCAATTGAACGACTCACACCACTCCTCCGCCCTTAACATCACTTCCCTGCTCCAACTCTATTCTATTCCTTATAACGCATCAAATTTAACCAAGAACCAAAGATACGCAAGACACTATGAAGCACCGTCCTTAAAAATATAAGCTTCATTTAATTGAGTGCATTTAATATACACCCTCTAATTTTGTCAAGAATAATTATAAAAAATTTTTATTATTGGAATGGAGTAGGGGTCACATCTTAAATATTAATTCTTCACAAGTTTATCGTATAACAATTCGATGTTTTGTTCCCAGTTTACGGTCTTTTCGCAAAGAACGTACCATTCGATTGAATCAATGGTAAGGCCGGCTCTGTAAATTCTTCCAAAACAACAGCAGTATGATGCATTAACATTATAAAGGTTTGGTGGAAGTTTGCCTGACTTAGTGCTATTTCCCTTAATATATAGCTCCTCAATTATGTCCGGACGTCTGATAAGATTATGACTCTTTGGTCTGGAACGAATTACAGTTTTGCGTTCCATATCCCGTTTATTATACTATATTGGTTGTAGTTTATTGCAGAGAGAATATGTACTAATGTGCCACGATCAGTCTGACGACATTCTCATTACTAGGTTATCCGCGGAGCCGAAGGCCAGCGAAGAAATCAACGCTCTGACCGCGAAGCTGGCTCTCGATAGGCCTAAAACCGATCTCATAGTGGATCTTGGAGCTGTTGGCGAGCCTTCCTATCAAACACTCTGTAGACTTATAACGTTGTGCAGCTTCCAGAGCGATCTCGGATGCTCTTGTATTTTCTATAATCTGAGTGCAGCCACAAGACGAGTCTTCCAGTTATACGGCTTTGACAGGATTTTCCAAATAACCGAAGTCTCTGAGATTGTATTTACACCATCGCCCGAGCAGTCGGGCAACGGCACTCTGGAATTTCGCAGCTTGAACAGCACTAAGCCTGTGGAAAGAAGAAAGTACGTTCGTTTGAGAATCCCATCATGTTTACAGGTGAATGTGCTTTTTTGGCTCGGCGGCCGTAATGACGACTATCACAAGCTGATCCCCGGGCACTTTTGGCACGGAAGACTCGTGGACATTTCGGAAGGGGGAATCCAGGTGGCTATCGACGCTGATGAAAAGACACCCCCTGTTAAAGGACAACTGATAGGGCTGGAATTCAGACCGACTCCTGCTGAACCGCTACTGATATTCGACGCCAGGATCAGAGAGGTTTTGCCAGCAGCGGATGGGAAGAATATCTGCCTTGGCTTGCAGTTCACAGGATTAGAGACCAATGCCGAAGGCCGGCAAGGTCTTCGAAAGCTCTGTAATTCTGACAGTACATTTTATGAACCTAAAGAAAATGGGATAGTGTAATCATTACATGCTACCGACCGTATCAGGATTTTGAGAGTAGCTGTAAATAGTGACGCACGGCGCATTAAAACTTCCGGCGAAAAATCCTGCTAAGGTTTCGGCAATCTTTTCATTTCTTCATCCGTTGGTGGATATTCTTTGAAGGTGGACCACATGCCGGGATTGCCCGCATCCCATGCTTCCATAACGAAAACCTTTTCCTTTTTCATAAGAGAAAATTAGGTACAGCGCCACTTATTTACAGTTACCAAAAACAGTGCCTATGCCCACAATAAAAATATGGATCACCCCTTCCCTAATTAAACACATAATTATATTCCAACATTCATTTTAATCCTGGTTTGCGCAACGATCCAGTCGGATATGGTCTGCAAGACAAGAGGAGATATCGTCTCCTCTGTTTTAGCGTGCTCTGATACTGACTGAAATCCGTGGTTCATCCCCGGGAATTCTCTAACAGTGAATTGTGTGTTGCCGCCGGCCTTCAGTGCCTGCTCGATACCGGCCAGATTCTCTTTGGCAGGGACATTCCTATCCATTTCCGCGCCAAGGGCGAGAACGGGACAGTGCACCTGCTTTAGAACAGCACATGGATCATGCCGTAAATCATATCGCCAGTGGGGTTTGAGCTGGCCAGCAATCTCACGATCCAGCTCGTTGTCCTGCCAACGAACCTTCTTCTTCTCGTCGTCGGTCAAAGTTGCATGCAGCTCGCGAATTTTCTTTTCCGCAGTCGCACGGTCGGTGTCCTCGGCCACCAAAGCATAGACCCGCTTGTACCATGAGCGTATCAGGGCAAGAGTGCTCTCATCCGCACCGTGTTCTTTGGCTGCCAGACATTTCTGGAAAATAATGATATCCCCGTTATTCTGCCCTAAACCTGCGAGCATCACGAGAAATGCCACATCCGAAGACCGCGAGGCCACGACCGGACCAATCACGCCACCTTCGCTATGTCCGAGCAGACCGATATGTTTCGGATCGATTTCCTGGCGGCTCTTCAGGTATTCGACGCCGGCGAAGACATCATCCGCCAGGTCCATAAGCGTTGTGTTGGTGTAGTCTCCGGGCGGCTTTTCGCCGGTGGACTTGCCGACACCCCGCTTGTCCACCCGCAGGACGGCGATGCCCTGGCGAGTCAGATGATCGGCGAGCACGAGGAAAGGCTTATGGTAGCTTATCGTTTCATCGCGGTCCAAGGCTCCCGATCCCGCTATTAGCAGAACGGCTGGGAATGGTCCTTTCCCGTTCGGCAGGGTCAGAGAGCCTGCAATATGGACATTTGCAGACTGGTTTTCATAAGCCACTTCCTCTTCGATATACGGGTAAGGTTTTCTTGGGGTCTGAGGGCGGATGATCTCGGGGTACGCCTCCACGCGTCTCATTACGAGGGGCGTAGCGGTACCATACTGTAGCCAGTTTCCCTCGATTGTGTTACCGTCAGCTGTGAATTTTCCTTCGTAGGCGCTGCGATTAGCGTCCATTTCGAGGCGCACACTGTCGCCATTCAACTTAACCGCACTCATCGGAATATCCAAGCCCGACTGGTCGATGCTGCGAAAAGACGCGGCGTAATCACCCTTGTTTACTTCCGCTATCTCGAATCCGATATGAAGCTGAACGCTGCCAAAAGTAATGGTTCCAAGCCACTTTCCAGCGACATTTTGGGGTGCAGCCGTACATTCTGAAACTCCCCAGCCGGTCCCCAGCGTAAAACTTGTCCAGGCAATCGCGGCTATTATAAATGTGTTTAATTTTCTCATTTTACCAGCCCTTTCAAAAAGTATTGTGGTTTATTAAAAGTCATATTCTCATTAACTTCTCTTACAAAGAAGTTTTTACGCCGACCAGAAATACAGTTTCCTGCCGAATCCTTATATATCTTTTTTATGATATTAGTCGGGTCTGGGAATATTAAATTTCAAAAACTCATTTTAACTTTTGTCGTGTTTCCTGGTTTTTGTTGTTTTTTTTGATTAACCTGTGAGAGAAAAATCGAAGGATTGGGAAAAAAGAAAGAAAAAGGGCAGGGTGTTGATTTGTTTTTCGCTATAATCGCAGGCTTGAAAAACCGCCACACTTTACAACGTTAAGGTTTCGGCAATCTTCTCATCTCTTCGTCCGTTGGCGGGTATTCTTTGAAGGTGGACCACATGCCGGGATTGCCCGAATCCCAGGCCTCCATGACGAAAACCTTTTCTTTTTTCATATACTCGGCATGCCCGTCGTAAAAAGCCAGATTGACTCCCTCGCTGTGGCGATAAAGGGTTGGGCCGTCGGTGCCGACGTCTTTATAAGGCATGATGGTATCCTGTCCGAGGACATCCCATCCGTCCTCGTAATTTGCCCCCCACCACCACGCCCACCAGTCATTGCTCTCGGTGAAAATCAGTTCATTCGCCGGACTTGGCACGGTCGTATTCTTATGGCCGGCGTAGCCTATGCCGAACCAGTCTGAAAAGTACCAGTCGGTAAGGTTGTAGCCGTAGCTGAGCCAGTTGGTGTACTGAGTGTCTTCTATTTGCTTTATCGAAATCGTATCAGCCGGACATAAATATTCTCTGGGCGCATCCCAGCCCTCGTTCGCTATGGCATTCTTGGGTTTATAACCGATCAATTCTCTAAACTGCAGGTTGGCGGGCCAGTAGTGATCCTCACCTAATGTCCTGTCCATAATCGGAACATACCAGCCGTCTGATTCATCCGAGTAGAGGACATTGGCCAGTGCCATAGTTTTTAAGTGGTTGGCGCAAACGATGCGTTTGCCCTGGTCCTTTGCAGCCCGCAGAGCCGGCATCAGAATCGCCATTAATATCGCTATGACGGCAATGACGACGAGAAGCTCAATAAGGGTAAAAGCTTTTTTAGTTCGCATAACAAGTATATATTACCAAATCCATGCCGAATGTTCAAGACTTTATGCTGGAAAGTCACGTTGGGATTAAAATGTCTCACCTGTATCCGGCATTTATTCAAGTATTCCCATTTGCACGCAGGGGATTCTTCCTTGTGGATAGCATCCCGTTTTGACGGCTGGGCTGTCGGCAGGCATGCGAAAATCCAACGCTGAGAAATCATTGAACGCCGGTTCGGCGTATTTACTGCCCTGCTCGAGTCCGAGTTCCTGACGCACCTGCTCCAAGCTTTGATATCTTTTGTTCTTCTTCCAGGTAACTCCCCAGTTAAACAGCTCGGCGTCCGGGCCAGCAAAGTAGAGGTTGTCTCTGAGAGTTAGATTGAGTTTATCCAGCGACAATCCGTTGGCGTCGCCGTCGCTATCCTGTGCAGGCCAGTGGCGATTGTCCAAAATATCGAACCAGCCCCAGGTCTGCGCATCGCGATTAAGAGTAACGACATTATTACGAACAATATTGTCATGATTCCACACCGGCTCACCTTTTCGGTTATCGATTCGTGGCGTCGAACGATTCTGCTCGCGGAAGTTGAAACCTTCTTTATTTCCGATTAGCAGATTGCGCTCGACAAGGCAATCCGGCGAGCTGGAGATGCTGATGCCGGCGTTAGCGCCCCAAGCGCCGGGCGTGCCAGCCAGGCCGTT
>JAFGPJ010000404.1 GCA_016936275.1 Sedimentisphaerales bacterium | reverse complement strand
GCATACGAGAATCATCTTTTCGGAGGCATCATCGGGAAGCTCGATTCCCATTTTCCCCAGTTCAGGTAAGGGTTTGCCTATTAGTATAGGCGTTTCTATAACTGTGTCTATGGTACCAATGGTTAATTCCTCGTACTTAGTTTTCTTCTTCCGTTCGGCTCCTTTGACGCGCATCTTTACCGAGTAAAGTGAGGTTCGTGCCGTGATAAAGAGGGTATGTCCATCGCTTCCGCCGAAGGTGACATTGGCGGGGCCTTCGGGGACTTTAATCTCTTCGATTTTCTCGCCGTCCTTGTTGTAGACCGTCACGACACGCCTCGTCAGGTAAATGTTGCCTTCATTATCGATGGTCATGCCGTCCGAGCCTTCTGTTGCAAAGAGCTTTTTGCCGGAGAGCGTGCCATCCTGTTCGATTTTATAAGCGAAAGTTTTATTGCCGCCGTGGTCGGCAACATAAAGTGTTTCGCCGTTAGGCGTGCCGATAAGACCATTCGGCCTTACCATATCGTCGATGACACGAATAAGCTTCTTGCGGTCGGGCGCCAGATAATAGACGTGCTCACCATCCTGCTCCATGCCGTCTCTGTTGCCGTAGCGCGGATCGGTGAAGTAGATGCCGCCTTTCGGGTCGATCCACAAATCGTTGAGGCTGTTGAATTTTTTGCCCTCGTACTCGTCCGCCAGGACTGTAACTTCGTTTTCTTCGTTGATGGACACCAGCCTTCGACCGCCGCCTTCACAGGCCAGAAGGTTGCCGTCCTTGTCGAAATACAGTCCGTTGGCCCCGCCGGAGTTTTCACGGAAAGTCGAGAGCTTGCCATCGAGCGACCATTTATGAATTCGATTGTTCGGAATATCGGATAAATAGACGTCGCCCTGGGAATCCGCCGCCGGCCCTTCGGTAAAAGCAAAGCCCCCGGCCAGTTTTTCCACCTTCGACTCATCGGCGACGACGCCTGCCTCAGCGACGCTCCAAACCATCGCCCCGACAAGAACCAATAGCGTCATTAAATCACGCAATTTCGTATTCATCGCAATCCCCTTTCTATTTTAAGTTAAGCGTACAAACTAAGGACTAAAACAGCATTAGAATTATACCCGCGTGGTTGTTATTCTTCACTACTGATTTTCTGGTAGATTTTCAGCTTCGCCAGATAGATGCTGGTTTTGGTTTCGTGGCTGGAGTAGTAGCTGACGTAAAGCACGTCGTTGTGCCAAACCATGCCGGGATAGCTTGTGTCGCCGCCGCTGGGCAGCTTGAGCAGCTTAGTCATCGTGCCGTTCTCGACGTCGAGGCGGCAAATGGCCGTGTAGGCGCCGCCGTCGTGCATTCGCCCCGCGGCCAGCCAAAAGCCGCCGGGGATTTGGATAAAATCGGGTCCGCCGAATCCGTTGAATTCTGCGCCGAGGTCCTTCCATTGCCACTGCTTATAGTCTGGCCGGCTTATGCCCAGCATGGCGCTGCTCGGATCGCCGCCGCGCTGGTCGCGACGGACAAGAGCATAGCACGTACCTTCGGAATCGAAACGCAGCGTTACTTCCGTCGGATATCCTTGTTCGAAGAGTCTCGTTACGCGCGGCGTGTAATTTATTCCATCGTCGCTGACAAGCAAATCAAGATAGCGGTCGCCTTTGCCAGCCGTGTATGAGACACCGTAGGCTTTGCACTTATTCCAAGTAATGCACCACAACCATCGCCCCGGCTCAACGGCAATCTGCGGCTGCGTCCATTGTCTGCCGTCTTTTGAGAAGCTTACAAACGTTCCTGTAGGTGCTGATTGATTATCCTTTTCTCGCGGCGCGGCTCCCCCGATAAGTATCAATCTGCCATCCGGCGTCACTGATAAATGTGCATCACGAAGGTCAAAGCATTCCAATGAGATTAATGCCGTAGATACCCAGGTGCCAGCGTCTTTCGATTCGAGTATTCGAATCCTGCCGTCGGTTGATACGTGCCCTCGGCCCTCGCGAAAAGCGCAGTAGAACGCATCATTCCATCGCACAAGGTCAGTGAAAGCATTGTGCGGCGCCTCGTCCCAAATCTTTCTAACCTCGACAATCTCTGCTGATATCGGAACTACTGCTAAACTGTATGGAACCCGAATCAAACATAAAACAATTACAATATATCGCTTCCGGATCATATCTGTTTGCCTTTTGTTCTACATTTTGCAATCTAACAATATTAAAAATGCAAACCGCTGTAATATCTGTTCCGTTAACTAAACAGTTATCTGTTATTCTACGGCGTTTTCAAAAGATTGAGTATGATTTTTTCAAACTGGTCAACCTGCCAGTCAGTTATCTCAGGAGTTATCGCTACGAAGTTGACTTTCACATCTTTGACATCCCCATCCCTTCCTATGAAAATAGTGGTAGGATAACCGGAAAAGTGATCAAGGCCTTTTATAGTCGATAACACATTTACTCTTTTCTCTTGTCCGCCAAAGAGGACAGAATAGTTAATTTTCCACTTCTCGACGAACTCGCGGACTTTTTCTCTGGCAATCTCTTCGGGATTTCTCTCGAAGGCAACGCCGATAATTTCCAAGCCCCGGTTTTCATATTTCTTTTTGAAATTAACGAGATGGGGGATCTCCTGCTTGCACGAGCCGCACCAGGTGCCGAAAATGTTCACGAGGATTACTTTTCCTTTGAACAAGTCAGAATCCAGTGATACCTGATTGCCCTGTAAATCACCTACAGTAAAATTAATTCTCTTTTGTACTTTGGTACGTCTTATACCTCTGGCCAAACCTTCGATGTAAAAGTATTTCTTCCAATCCGGGGGTAAGCTAAGGAACTTTTCGGTATCCAAACGAAGCAATACATCCTTACCATCAGGCATGATTCCCGACCATATCTGTACGTTGTTCGGTGATGGAATGACCCAAAAATCGACTGGCTCATTACTAAGGAGAGCAGGTATATTGAAACTGCCATTTGGATCTGTTTTTGGATAGTCAGATGGCCTAAAAAGTCGGAAATTCTCCGATTGACACGAATAATGCAGCCCTGAAGCCGGGCTCCCGTCACTATTAAGTATTTTCCCGCTCAAACTTGCTGCAGCAGGTGTAACAATGAGATCTTCGACGAGCACTTCCATATTCGAAGATACCATAAACCTTTTAGACTGCGCTATAGTTGCTTTCCTGCCGCCGGCTACTATACGATATTCCCTATTGCTTAATACGTGGAATCTATATTGTCCTTGTTCGTTAGATAGCTGGGAATCCACCTGCCATACAAATTCATAATCATATTTTGGATCGATATAAAAGCACTTGACTTCGATGCCTTTTACAGGTGAGCCCTGGGCTGTTTTTATGCAACCGCGGAGATAGGTTTTTGCCTGTTGGTCGGTCTCCGAAGTAGATAAAAAACTTGCACAAGCCGGCAACAAAACCATAACAAATCTTTTATTTATTAGCATAGCTTATCCTCTCTACATAAATCCTTCCATTTATTCTAATTTTTCACATAAGTTGTGGCTCTGGGATGCATAATCTAAAACTAAGACACTGATTCAAAAGAAATGTTACAGTTTTTATCGTTTTCTTCAAGACTTTCTGCGTAAATTACTGCTCAATAAGCCATTCTCAGACACAACACAGCTTTATAAAATCTTGCAAAGAAGATTCTATACACCGGGCTGTTCCTCTCCGGAGGGCGCTCAATAGATTTATGCCTCTTGATTTACTTTACGCCTTTGACCCGCATTTTCAGGCTGTAGATAGAGGTTTGTGCCGTGACAAAGAGTATGTGCCTGTCGGCGCCGCCGAAGGTAACGTTTGCCGTCCAGCCGGAATCGATTGGGATATGCTCGATTTGCTCGCCAGCGGGATTGAAGACCGTAACGCCCCGGCCGGTCAGGTAAATGTTGCCCTCGTTGTCGATAGTCATACCGTCCGAGCCCATCGAGCAGAAAAGCTTCTTGCCCGAAAGAATGCCGTCCGGCTCGATGTTATAGACATACGTCTTTCGGTCGCCAATATCGGCGACATAAAGCTTCTTGCCGTCTGGCGTGCCGATTATGCCGTTTGGCTGGACCAGGTCCTCAGTGACTCGAATCAACTTTTTTCGGCCAGGCGTCAGATAGTAAACGTGTTGGCCGTCCTGCTGCATAGATGGGTCGCGCGTCCAGTAGGGTCTTTTGTAAAGCGGGTCGGTGAAGTAAATGCCGCCTTTGGGATCTTCCCAAAGGTCGTTTGGGCCGTTGAGTAGTTTGCCCTTATAATCCTTGACCAGAACCGTGGCTTTGCCTTGAGGATCGATTGACCACAATTGGTTATCCATGTCCGCACAGGCCAAAAGGTTGCCGTGTCTGTCAAAATACAAACCATTTGCTCTGCCCGGGCTGTCGTGCCATACTGTAAGCTTGCCGTCGATGGACCATTTGTGAATTTTATTGTTCGGCTGGTCGGTGAAGAATACGTTTCCCTCGGCATCGACCGCCGGGCCTTCGGTAAATTTGAAACCATCAGCGAGCTTTTGAACTTTCGCGCCGGCCGCGATTATGCCAGATGGTTTGGCCGCCACCAGCTCAATCCCGCTGCCGGTGCCCAGGTTGCGGGAATATTTCTTCTCTTTTGGATTGTTCCAGTGCTCGTGCACGCCGAGGCTCGCCAGTCTCTTGACGTTGCCTTCGTGGTCGGGGTCATAAAATGTGCCGGAAGGGGGATTGTCGGCCAGGGCGGCCTCGTGCAGGTAATCATCAACGCCGGATTTTCGTGGATGGTCTTCGTATTCGGCGCAGAGAAAATCGAATCCGACCGAATCGATGGCCACCGGGTCCTGTGACGCGAAAAGGCTCGATGTCCAGTCGCCGTTGAAAGGCGGCGATTGCCATTTTCTGGGCCCTTTGTCCATGTCTATCGGATGGATTCCGCAGTATAGCCCATCGATCAGGTAAAGCACGGTTTTGCCGCCGAGGTGCGAATGGCCGATAAGGTCAACCAGGTTCTTGTATATTACGGTCTGCTTGGAAAAGGCGTCCTTATGCAGGTCGAAATATCCTTTCTCCGCCGGCCACCTGATCAGGGACCCATAATGATTTTTTGCAGTTAGCGTCACGCCGGCGCCGGTATGGGCCTTAAGGTTGGCAAAGTTAATTATATATTCGGCCTCAGCATAAGAGGCGGGAATGTAGTCCTGCTTAATGCCTTGCGGATTGCAGCTCCAGTACAGCGGTACCGAGGATTCCTTCATCTTTATTCGGCCGAACTTGCCGCCCCGATCCATGCATCGAACTTCAGGAAATTGTTTATGGATGATATTGTAGTACTCGTCCGCAAAATATGCCAGACTGTCACATATTGAGATATCGGATTGCTTAACGCCGACTTTGTTAACAAGCTGCCCCAGCAGGGCAACGAGCATCTGAGGCGATGTATTCATATAGTCTCTCGTGCTTTCCAGTTTATAGGTCTCGGCATTTACCCCTCCATGTGTAAAGATGAAGCCTACGAAATTGACTTTTATGACGATTTTCTCGCCCGGCTTGTAACCTACATCACCTTTGCCATGAGTCTGGTTGTGGTATCTGAAAAGTTTGTCCCACGCTTCAGCATTCATGGGCGCCCCGGTCAGCCAGCGAATGGCCCTTGAAATCATAAGGTGCACGCGCTCGGGGTCCGTATGTTCCGCCTGCCACGGGTGCCCATCGCCGGGACCGTTCCAATTGGTCGCATCCGGATCGTGAACCCAGACGACACGGCCGGGATTGATGCCTCTGGCAATTCCTATCGGCTCGTTTACGGGCTGCGGCTCGGCAAGAACCGATTTCTCGGCGGTGGCGTTCATCGTCATCCACACTGCTGTGACACTTAACACTATGCAGACCAAACCGACTATATAACGCCGTTGAGCAAAGTTTAGCTTGGCCTTCTTATAGGCCAGCGCCGAAGCTCCGAAACCGAGCAGCGAAGCGATAAAACCCGATGCAAGCGGAAAAGCTATCCGCTGACACGGATAGAGTGCCCGCGATGGTTTAGGGATAACACGAATCAGAAACCATATCAGTGACACCAGTCCAGCGATTGGAAATATCCACCTTAACCAGTTATATTTCCTGTTGACCTTTTGAGACTCGCCTTGCTTCAAACATGAGTGGATATATTTTCTTTTAAGGAAATGCATCTTCATTACCTCCCAAATACTAAGCCTTATATTTCTTTATTTAAGTTATCTCCAGACAAAGTCATATAATGAAATTATCTATAACAGAACACGTAGAGATTCTATCAGCACACTCCAAGAGCGCCAAGTACAAATCACTTTACCCATTCAGCAGATTAAAGTTAAAATTTCCGCTGTGATCCGAAATTAGGACGTGTATGGTTCTGTTTTTGTCTAATCCAGCTCGTCTTGCGTGTTCTGTGGTTTGCTCTTTTTTACATAGCGTTCGAGAGATTTGCTTAATTTTCCAAGGCCAATTAGAGTAAGAACCGCAATTAGTGATGAGACAATCGCCAGAACGTAAAATTGTCCGCCGCAGGCCATTCCGATACTAGCAACAAGCCAGATTGTCGCTGCAGTTGTTAAGCCGTGCACACCCCGCCTGTCCTGAATGATTGCGCCGGCGCCCAGGAACCCGACGCCGGTAACGATTTGAGCTGCGATCCTTGTAACCTCGCCTGATGTACCGGTTACCATTTCCCTTGAGATAATCGTAAAGACCGCCGCACCGAGGCAAATCAAAAGGTTCGTTCGAAGGCCGGCGGCCTTGCCGCTAAGCTCTCGTTCGAGTCCTATTCCCGCACCAAGAAAAGCTGCTAAAACTATGCTGATCAAATCGTCCGGCCAAACCATAACTCTACCTTTCAATCAGTGTCTCATCAACTTTCATGCCGAAATGCCTGCCTGCCCCCGAGGGGCCGGCCTTCTCGATATGACCGAGGACTTTGTCGCCGGGTTTGAGCGTCGTGACGGAAACCGCCTTGCCGTCCGGGTCGACCAGCCGAATCGTCTCGGCATTCTGTAATACAAGGCCAATCTGCTGACCTTCGGCTTTGGCTTCGATGAGCATCATAGGTCTTTTTTCGATCTTGTTTCGGCCAAGATAAGCCGTTTGACTTTTGCCCTTGAAATCGACCACCATTACCTCGTCGCCGGCCTTTAAATCGGCAAGGTATTTGGTCTTGCCACCCGGCGACAGAGTATAAGCATGTACCGCTCCGGCGTTAACTCGGAACGGCCTGGACGCCACGTAAGGATTGTCAATGCTCTCGGAATGCACGAGAAAGAAACCAGACGCTGTGTTGCCGACGAGCATTCCTTCGCCAAGGGTCATTTGTGTGCAGGTATCGAGGCAGGCACGGTCGCCCATGCCAAGCTGCCTGCTCGTGGTAATTGTTGCTGTCACCAGGGTAACTTTTTCGCTGATACCCTGAATGATCTCGGCGGTCTTTTTGATTTCGTTTATATCAGTAGTATTAAGCACAACGCCATCCACGCCTTTTTCGAGTATCTCGACCATCAGTTTAGCCTGCTCGCTGTTTTCTACCTGCACCATAATATTTTTGCCCCGCCGGGCGAGCAGATTTTCTAT
>JAFGPJ010000403.1 GCA_016936275.1 Sedimentisphaerales bacterium | reverse complement strand
GTATGTTTTGCTGTGCCCGAGATCTTTTAGTCTTTTACATATTATAGTAAGAAGCGGCTTAGCAAGTCCTTTGCCCTGCTGCTGCGGAACAATTGCTACCCAGTGGATTCTGCCGGGGGGCTTTTCACCTTGATTATCGAGCCAGGCTGTCGCTGTTCCAATTATATTTTCTTCGCTGTCCAGAAGGAAACACTGACGCTCGGAAAGCAATTGCTTGTCTGTTCCGAATTGCTCTTCGAAGAGGTCCGGCGTCACCCTGTTATATTCGTCGGCAAGCGACTGGATCGCCTGCCAGTATTTTTCATATCCTGGTTTGTACCATTGGATCGAATATCCGGCGGGCAAACTGTATTCAGGAATATTATCGAGATTCTCCCGAATCATCTTTACACTTATATATTCTCGGATAGGATCCATTTAATAGAAACGACAATAAAGAGCTTACTTTCGAGCTTCGGAGTTTAACTTCGGATTCGCAGCAGGCATCTGGGCGTTAACAGCTTTTCGCCAGTCATCGAGACGCTTGCGAAGCTCTTTGGCCTTTTCGGGCATTGTTTCTGCAAGGTCATTCTGCTCCTTGATGTCATTACTTAGGTTATACAGTTCGATGTGGTCATGCTCGAAATACTCCAACAGCTTCCAGTTGCCGTGGCGAACCGCGCTAACCGGTGTGGTCGTTGGGTAATAGTGAGGATAGTGCCAGTAAAGGGCCTGCCGTTTGAGTCTGGCTGCGGGATTTTTCAAAAGAGGTACGAGACTTATGCCGTCCATATCAGAGTTATGCTTCGGGTCGCCGGACAGAGATGTTATATCGAGGAATGTCGGATAAAAATCAATCGAGCTGACCGGCTCAGAACAAACACTGCCGGACTGTGTCACGCCGGGCCAGCGAATAATCAGCGGTTCGCGGATGCCGCCTTCGTATAGCGAGCCTTTACCATTACGCAGTGGATAATTATTGGTTACGACTTTTCGATTAAACTGGTTGATATAACCACCATTATCGGAGAAGAACACGACAATCGTATTATCCGCAATGCCAAGCATGTCAATCTTGTCCAGGACACGACCAACATTTTCGTCGAGGCTGTGAACCATTGCCGCGTATTCGTAATTCTGATGATTCATGCCAGGCTTGACCTTGTTTTTGTAGTATTCGACTAATTCCGGTTTTCCTTCGATTGGTGTGTGAACCGTATGGTAGCAAAGATTGAGATAGAACGGCTTGTCTTTGACTTTATCCATGACACTGAGCGCCTCGTCGGTCAGGCGGTCGGTCAGGTACTCGCCTTCAGCGCCGAATTCAAGGTGCGGCACATACCGGTACTCGCCGCCGTATCTTTGCGAGCCGCTGTACGGATAGAAGAACGTAGCCGGCGCGCCCCATAAAGTCCCGCCGATATTGACGTCGAAGCCCTGTGTCTGCGGGTAATGTCCCGCGTCGCCAAGATGCCACTTGCCGACGTGGGCGGTGAAATAGCCAGCATCTTTGAGTATCTCGGCAATCGTCACCTGCTCGAGCGGCATATTGCCCTGCGTGACAGGCGGTATCAGCTTTCGATTTTGAGGCGGATTTGCTGAAGCTTCGTACCAGATGGTCATGTGCAGCCTGGCCGGACATTTGCCCGTCATAATCGAAGCACGCGTCGGCGAGCAAACCGGTGCCGCGGCGTAAGCATCGGTGAAACGCATGCCCTGCCGGGCCAGCTTGTCGATGTTGGGCGTCTCGTGCAAATCGCTGCCGTAGCATCCCAAATCGGCCCAGCCAAGGTCATCGGCCAGAATAAAGACAAAATTGGGACGTGGGGAAGATTCCTTTGTTCCCGCTCGCACAGTGGTCGTCAAAGCCACGTACGCTGCGAAACATGCTGTGTATTTCAGAAAACACCGTCGGGATAAAGTACCTGCTATATCTTTGTTTATCATGGTAGTTATTATACCGGTAGGAGTTTATGCGCCTACTGTTGAATTATATATCCTGAGAATTGTATCCGGGCCGAAGGCTTACCGAGGCTTCTTAAGAAAACCGGCTGTGGATTCCATAATGCGGGCAGCAAGCCGCCTGCTCTGCTTGTTAGCATTTTGCTCCCGGAGGTCTTGCAGGTTGGCCATACAATATCCACAACCGATTGTGTTGACGTGGAAATCTACGTATTGGCGCCACTTACTGTCAAGCGTACCAAGCAGATATGCGCCGATAGTGCTTCGTTTGGGACAACTGAATCTTTGCAGTTTCCAGACATCCGTCAGGAGGTTCTCGAACTCTTCCGATGAAGGCCCTATCGGGATACGAGACGACTCGATTCGCTGACGAATCTGTTTGAGGCTGCGGTGCTTGATCAGTGCGATGGCCTTTTCCTTCAAACCCATGATTTTGGCAACGTCCTTGTTGGAAAGATGGCAGTAGAACAACAATTCGATAATCTGCAAGTCGCGAAAATTCGGCGAGCTTTTAAAACCGTCGACCAGCTCGGACAAAGCTTCGGTAAGCGTACTTTTTTGCAGCTCGTATTTTTCATCAGCCCTTGCGTACCAGCTCGCCGTCTGAGCCGGCCCGGCCAAACCCGCAAACGGATCCGTGCTCTTATCATCGCCCTGAGTTTCATACGTATCCTGTATCAAACAGTCATGCCTCGACTGTCGGCTGCGATAAGCATCGATAATCTTTCGTCTAAGCAATGCGAAGAGATATGTTTCGAGTGCGCATTCACCCCGGTAACTTTGCAGGCTTTTTATAAAGGCGATGAACGTCTCCTGGACGGCATCTTCAGCGTCGGCAGACTGAGGGAGTTTGGCCTGGGCAAAACTCAGCAATCGACCTCTATAACGGTCGACAAATTCCGACCATGCTTGTGTGTTGCCCCGGCGTATCTTGTCTAATAAGTACTGCTCTGCCTTTGTGACTCTGTTCATATTCGTTTTGAAGTCATAGGCCCCTGCTTTGCGGGAACAAAAGGCATATTATACAAAACCTTAGCTATACGAGAAGGAGAATTATCACTACCAGGGCAAAAACAACTCCTGCAATTCGCAAAGACCACACATAGTAGCCTTTCGTTGCAGCATTGAGAAAAGCATACACTACAGCTATAAGTACAATAAGCCCAACAATGGAAAAGAACATTCTCGCAAAGCCTGTTTTCCTTGCCCGGGCAATAACGGCTTTTCGATGGGCCAGATTTTTAAGCTTCTCAGCAGAAGCATCGACCAGCAGCGCCTGCCGCCAAATCTTCCCTGCAGAACCTTCTAAACTCTGCACGAAACGATCCAGAATGAAATTTCCTTCAAGAATGTCAGTAGAATCCACCGGCTTAGTGAAAGAAACCGGAACGCCGGGCTTTCGCGGCAAAGTCTGCCCAAGCATATCGGCAACCTGATTGCATGCATTTTCGACAGCTTTGTTGTTGGCTTCCGCTTCGGTCATGCAGCTTTCTGTCGATTTGGCAATTATAAATCGACTGTTCGGCCTTGTATTCAGAAAGCCGGAGAAATCCTCGACCCAGGGCTTGTCCACAAACTCGGCGCTCATACTTGCCTGCCTGTCGGCGGCAAGAACGCTCGCCCGGACTGTGCCGGTGGTCATTTCGTTCTCCGAACCGCTGTTCCAGGGAGCAGGATGTGTATGGACATTTACGATATCTATGCGAATACCGACTTCGTCCGGCTGCACAGCTACGGTTTCGGGAGCAATAGTCCACTTAGCATCCGGAAACGTCTTGGATATCGCTTTTCCAAAATCCTCGATGAGATCCCGTTCATGAGCACCCTGGAACAAAATAAAACCGCTCGGCGAAACTTCACCATAAACCTGCTTAACCGGCTCGGCTATATGCAGCCCGAGAGAACGCACGGCAGAGAGCTTGGACGGATATATATTCGCCTTGAACTGGTCCTCAATTCCCGGCAGCCAGATGGAAGTCGTTGTCTGCTGAGATGGAGGCAACGTTGACGGCAACGTAACTTCCGCGTTACGGCTTGCTGGGCGATACGACGAAACTAAAACAAAATATGGCACAATCAACAGCAATCCCAAAGCTATAATGACAACTATCCAGGGCCGTTTAGAACAAAGTTTAATTAAAAGCACTATCACACCAATTACGGCAAATGAAAACAGAATCAACACCGGGAGCATTATAAACACCTTGGGTATCATGTGTATCATAAGCATCATAAAACTACTCCTTGAAAATGCGCTGGATTTAATACCATTTGTCTGCTGCGCGCCGGCCACGCCATAACTACAACCGACAATAGAAAAAGGACTCCGGCAGCGGCTGCTTTCTTATTTTGAGTGGATAAGAGCAGCTTGTCGAAAGCGGGCCCGATCTGCTCAGCATTGAGCATGTTGACAACATCCTGGAAGTAGGAGCCGGACATCGCATCCGAGAAGACAATAAGTACGCAAAAGAACGCCATCAGCCCCAACACGGCCCGGAGCATGTGAGTTACGCCATGATGACGCCGGCCGATGATGATACATACACCCGCAAGCAATAGTAAAATTACAACCACAATAGTCCCAAGGCGCATTACCAGCTCTGGCCAGTCCGGATAGCCGAAGAACTGCTCTATCTGCGCAGAGACCTGCGGATTGGGCCAGCCTGCAGCCACAAAGTGGGGAAGGTGCAACCCAACAGCTAAACCAGCCACTATTGCCACAAAAGTAAGAATGAATCCGATTCCGGAAAATAGAAAGGCAAGCGGATGGAACGGCTCATAAATGACCGTCCTGGTTGGAGCAGAGGGAGAAATCCTCGCTGGAGAAGCCTCTTCCGCCGGAGCCTGCATTGCTTCGGCTTGCTGGTCTTTGTCTGCGGCAACATCATGCCTAACAGCTCCGACCTTATCGATCACCGGACCAATGGGAACTTGACCCTTTAATTCCTTACTGTCACGCCAAATAATAAGCGGCAAACCATAACGGTCCTTGAACTGCCCAACACAAATCAGAATCACATCGATAAGCTGCCCTAT
>JAFGPJ010000402.1 GCA_016936275.1 Sedimentisphaerales bacterium | reverse complement strand
CCGGGTTGTATGTCTGCATGGCCGTGTTGGGGTTGATATTGCAGATGGTTCGGTGATTGTTGGCTGAGACCTGGAGCCAGTTATGGATGCCGCCCAGGATGATGTCGGAAGCGAAGATATCGGCAATAGTGCCGTCTTCGAATACTACGTGCATCAGGGAAAAGTCGTCGATATCGTGATAATCGCAGCGGATATGCCCCTTATCTTCGAAGCCGGGCAATCGTGTCAGAGCATGTGTACGGGCCGAGACGGCCTTTGGCAGGATGGGCTTGCCGTTTTTAGCGTTGCCTTCGACGCGTTTGAGATAAAGCGCCGCCGTGAGCGGATGACAGCCCTTGCCTATCATCACGCCGCCGCCGGAGAATTTCCAATAGGCGTATGTAGTCGCGTGCGAGCCGGAGTGGGCTTCTTCGCCATAAATCCAGAGTATCTGGGCGCCGGTTTTTTCGATAATCTCACGCTCCTTTTGAATCGAAGGGGCGTAAATCCAGTTCTCGGCGTAGAGAATTCTGCCCTTGCTTTTCGATTCGGCTTCGAGCATCCGTTCGATGCTTGCAAGGGAATGATTAAGGGCATCGGTTTTGGGGAAAGTGTCGCCGTTGAAATCGTCCGAGTCGTCGCCGAAATAGCCTGTCAGCGGTTTTTCCACGATGGCGAATTTGTCCCGCTCAAGAGCCGCTATTGCGATCTGCTCATGGGCCACCGGTGGCGTGCAGACGTGAATAACATCCACCTTATCGAGCAGCTTTTCCAGGCTCTTGTAAGCATGAATTCCGCGCTTCTCGGCATAAGCTTTGGCCTGTTCGGTGTCGGTGGCGAAAACGCCCTCGACCTCAACGTCGGTGCCGAAAATCTTCTTGAGGCATTCGAAATGAAAAGTCGCGGCAAAACCCGCCCCAATAATTCCTGCACGAACGGTTTTCTTTTCCATCTGAACTTTCCTTTCTGAAAAGATTCAGTCACATCGTGCTCATAGTCCTTTTGAGTAATTAAAAGGACTATGAGCTTGTATTTGGACACTACTTCTGTTCCTGCTGTTGCCGGCGGATGTCACTTAGCGATAAAACGCCGCGAGATCCGATTCGGCTGCCGAATATTGCTATCCCGCGCAAGCTTCCACGGAATTGCCGGTCTTTGCCGTGCTGCTGAATGCTTTCGTTATAATTGCCGATTGTCAGCGTACCGCTGCCTTTGCCCGTCAGGCCGCGAGAATAGCTTGTCGTCTTGTCAAGCTCGGCAGGGCTGTCCGCATCACCGAAGTACCAATGGATATTATCCTTTTGTTTGCCGCCGTCATAAGTGACCGCAAAGAACGTCCATTTGCCGATGCGGAGCCTGTTCGGTGAGCTGTCATTCCGAATTCCATCGGGCCATTCATTTACGGCAAGTCTTAGCCGGCCATCTTCCAAATGTACCAGGTCAAAACCAGAACGATTATATTGCAAGTTAAACGCAATGCGATTACCCCCGCTTCCGATATTCAAACTCGTCGGATTCGCCCAGCCGAGTATTGTAAACGACCGCAATCCTTCCAGCGCTTCAGTGGGACCGTCTCCTACTGAAATCCATTTCCACGGCTCGCCGTCGCCGAAATCATACGAGCCGTCGTTGCGGCGTCTAATCTTTCCGTGCAATTCAATTCCTGAGCTCTCATCTCGTTCGAATCCCACCCTGACAATCGACGTCTCAGCGTCCCTGTCAACCGCAATACCGAGCGGCGTATTCGAAGAAAGGCCGTCCTCTGACGTAACGGTCAGTATGGCCGTATAAAGCCCCGGCTCCTCATAAATATGAAGGGGATTTTTTTCTATTGATGAGCTTCCATCGCCGAACTGCCATTTGCATTGCAGGTCTGTCGAGGTTGAGAACCGAACCTTTAGAGGAGCGATACCCTCAATTGGATCGGCGGAAGCTTTCGCCTCCGGCCGTATTTTCTCGCCCGGTCCATAGACTGATAAGCGCAGAAGGTAGTTGGGCTGTGGGGCGGCAAAGCGAAACCTACCGGGTGAAGCGCTGCCTAAAGAGGTTATCGTCATATTCCACGCGTCGATTCCATCGACCTTGTACGCCTTAGGGCCGGGTAAATCTAACTCCATCGGCACCGACTGTGTCGAGTAAACGAAATAAAGCTCCCCTTCTTTTGAAAGTGTGTAATTACCGCCGCTAAGCTCGCCCGGAACCATCTCATCAAAAGGAGCCGGCTCCATGATTTTTCTCAGGAAGGCGATTCTTGCCGGGCTTTGCCCGTGCAGGACGCCTCCTTTCGACCACCAGAGTATATCTTTGGGATGTTTGTAAGTCTCGCCGTGCCCGACGTAGCAGCCGGCAATGGTCCCCATCCAGAAATTGTGAACTAACTCCTTCGCTGTGAGGTTGCCCCAGCCCTGCGGGACGTTCCCTTCGTATTTGCACTCATCGTAGATTATTGGTTTTTGGTATTGGTCGCGCCATTGTCGTGCTCGGGCGAGGTCGGAGCTCTGAATACTGGCATGTGTAACCCAGGGTTTGGTATGATCGTAGAAGCCCCGGCAATTGTGAATCCCGCGCATATGATTATATGGATCGTACTGTTGAACGATTTGAAAGAAACGGTCCCAATCAGCCATTGTCTTGGACTTCATCAAATCGTACTCATTGGCGAACGACCACCACACGTTACGATATGCAGCCAGCCTTGCTACGATATAATTCAGATACCTGTCATCGGTTTCGGCGTCCATATTCGCATAATTCCAGCGGTCGTAGGGATGAAAAAGAATCAGGTCGGCTTCGATTCCCAAATCACGCAGGTCCCCGACGCGTTTCTCGAAATGCCGGAAAAATTCTGGATTGAAACGGCTGTAATCCCAATCCTTGAGCGGCTTGCCCTCGAACGGATAGAACTCAGGCTCGTTTTTATTATACGTGTAGCTCTTGGGAAAGACGCACATTCGCATCTTGTTAAACGGTGCATCTTTAAGCGTCGAGAGCGTCTGCTGCTCCATCGCGTTTCCCTGATGGGCCCAGGCATAGCAGGTCGTGCCGACCTGAAAATATGCCGTGCCGTCGGCGTATGCAAGGTGCCATTTATTGTGCACGCGGACAGGGCCATGATTGGAATGTGATGGTTTTACACAGGTAAATTTACCATCTTTGCCGTTCAGTTCCCTGTTATTGCTTTTTGTAGTATATGACCATACGCCCTGCTTGTCCGGCATAAAACGAATGCGGTAGATGCCGTTGCCGTCGTAGAACCCTTCCGGCTTAAAAACTCGCTCATCCTGCCTGAATTCGCCGCTTAGTTGCACATCGACAAAGGGATTGCCCCCGGAAGGCCCGCGAAGTTCCAGATCGAAAATTCCCCATTGTTCAATGGTTTCCGAATTCGATTTTGCCTGAGCCACTATCGGGACTATGGGCAGCGCTGTAAATATTAGAACTATGATTTTAACCAATAGTCGATTCGACAGCATTGCTCGCATTGTAAATCCTTTCCTCTAAGGTTTAATTAACTAATTAAGTCAAAGGGAGAAATATAGTCGCCATGTAACTCTCTGGCCTCGTTAAGCCGCCGGCGAGTTGTTTTCAGCGTTTCGTAAACCGCCTGCGGACTGCCCGGAATGTTTTCTTTGTGGTATTTTTCAACCCTGTCGATTTTGGCCAGATTCTCGGGGACACGGATTGTGAATTGCTTAACGTAGTCTTCTTTTGTGTAGTCTTTATCAAGGACCTCTTTGAACAACGGCACAAGATCTTCATAAAGTGGAATCCGGCCCGTCGGGCAGTCAATCGCCTGCACGTTTCCGTGTACGCGCAATTCCATCCATTTTACCCAGACATGCTTGTCGCGGACACCGTTTACAAACTTGCCTTGCTTATCTCTAAGGAAGTAGTTTACACCGAACACTAACGGCGGTTTCTTAATCCCTTTGGCAAAATCGATATTGTTCTGGATGTACTTGCCGAGAGGAATCGCGAGAAAGTCCTGGATGCTCATCAGGTTGATTTCCATCTTGCCTTCTTCGCCGATAATCGCAAAGGTGGTCTCGGTCTCGAGCGAAGCACCGTATAAAACTATGCCGTGGATCCAGTCAAAACTCTGTTGGACCGGCACAGACGCTTTCGGATCTCGCCCGCCATATATAACGCCGCCGAGTGGGACACCCTCGGGATTTTCCAGCTCGGGATCGCAGTTGGGCAGGGCCGCCAAAGCTACAGTATATCTCGCGTTTTTATGTGCCAGCGGAATTTCCTTTCCATCGGCATTCTTCTTTCCCTTGTACCATTGGCCTGAAAAGTTCACACCTTCGTCAGGCGTTTCTTCGCCCATACCCAGCCAGTAGGGTTTCTTGTCCTTGACCAGGATATTGCCGAAAATAATCTCGCCGGGCTTGTGCAGAATCTCCCATATCACCGGGTCGTCCTTTTCATTGACGTTCTGAAT
>JAFGPJ010000401.1 GCA_016936275.1 Sedimentisphaerales bacterium | reverse complement strand
TCGTTTCCACAGCCCCAGAGCACGAGAGGTACGCCGACCGCTTTGAGGACATCCTTGGTGACTTTGGCAGCATGGTCTGCATCTTTGTCGCCCTTGTCGGGGTGGATGCCTTCGAATTTCAGGCAGATTAAATCGGCTCCATATTCTTCGATGCACTTCTTTGCCCATTCGGCGGGATTGTCCAGCACATCCTTATAAGGCTCAGCCAGAAGTTCGGGCCAGTCGTCGGGCTCGCTATCGAGAACATCAATGGCGATAACCGGTTTTTCACTGGCCTGGTCTGCCCCGCCGCCATAGACGACATTCTTAGCTCCGCCGATGGTTATAGTTGAGGTTCTGCTGCCACCATTTTCTTTGGTCGCGCCGAGCGTTACTCGATTTACCGATCCGGTGTAATTGTCTGTAATTTCAGGTATTGACATATCATTCTCCCATTACTTTGTTGCTCTGAATTCATGAAATCAGGAACTCGAACATAACGTTAAAGCACTTTCCAATATATTATCCATGACCGAATAAGCCGGATTATCTTTTGCAATTTCAAAAACGGTTTTGCCTTGTACCGTGTTATTAAAAACATCCATGTCAGAGGGAACATGCCCAAAAGTTTCTACATTGTCCACTAAATAGTCCTGAGCATCCGGATCGAATTGCTTCGGGACCTTGTTCCAAATAACTCCGATTCGTTTTACGCTGATCGGCAGTTGCCTGGCGAGGTCGGATATTCTCTTGGCAGTAATCGAACCGATAGGATTAGGTTCGGCCACGATGCAGAGCAAATCGACATTATTCGTGGTTCTGCGCGACAGGTGCTCCATCCCGGCTTCGTTATCGGTAACAACATATCGATACTTGGAGCTGAGATTGTCCAGGAACATGCGCAGCATATTATTGACGGCGCAATAGCAATCGGGCCCTTCCGGCCTGCCCATCGTTAGCAAATCGAATCCTTTGGACTCTGTAATCGCCTGATGTATACCGTATTCGACCATTCGTACCCGATCCATGCCGACATTACTCGGCTTTTTAGAGCGAGCGCTCTCACGAACATCTGCGACGATTCCAACAGGTTCGACGCCCAGCGTTAAGCCCAGACAGGAATTGGGATCGGCGTCGACGGCAAGTACCGCCCCGCTGTCGCCCTGCTCTATCAGTCGCCTTATAATCATTGCGGCTAAGGTGGTCTTGCCGGAGCCGCCTTTTCCGCTTATAGCAATAGTCGTTGTCATATTTAAGTCTCTTAAAACGAATTTTTTATTAACTTGCTCTTAAACGTGATTCTTTTGCCTTTGTATTACTGATGGAAACAGCGATAAATCCGTATGAGGCAGAAAACTTGCCCTGATAAACTCCTCCATATATCCGGGATGGCTCATTAAATCGAAATATGTCATACTTCCGGCAATTTCCTCGGCCGTCTCAAGAGCCTTTTGGCTCAGCAGCACTGCTTTGGCCCCTGCGATTGAGGTATTGCCGACAAAGTGTATTTTCTCGATAGGCACATCAGGCAGCATTCCGATAGTGACGGCCTGGCGAACGTTCAGGAAGTTGCCGAAACCGCCAGCCAAGTAAACAGCTTCCAGATTCTCAGCTTTTGTCTGAGTTGACTCCATCAGAACTTTAATAGCTGCGAAAACTCCCGCTTTGGAACGAACCAGGTTGTTAATATCCGCCTGCGTCATCACTATTTCATGATTATCTTCGACAGCCGGTACCAATTGGAACTGCAAACCATCATCGCCCTCGGACAATCTGTTGTCCGTTGCCGGATCAATTGTAAAACGACCGGTCCGATCTATTGTTCCACTTACGAATAATTCGGCAAGCGTATCCAGGAGGCCGGAGCCGCAGATACCGACCGGCGCGTCGCCACCGATTGTTTTGAATTCGATAGAGCCGTCCTCAAGGATGTTTAGCTGCTCGATAGCGCCGGCGCCGGCCCTCATGCCGTGCCTTACCCCGCTTCCTTCGAATGCAGGGCCGGCAGAGCTCGATGCACACACTAACCAATCCCGATTGCCGAGGACCACTTCGCCGTTTGTACCAATATCAACAAAAAGGCAGACACCTTTTTGTGTAAATAATCGTGAGGACAAAACGCCGGCCACGATGTCACTGCCGACGTATACAGCAACGCTGGGAAGGCAGTACAGAAGGCCCCGCTTGTTAATCTGGATGCCGGCTTCGGCCGCCCGTATCGGTGGGACAAAACCTGCCGTGGCGACATACGGCTCCCTGCGGATTCGCGTAGAATCCAGGTTCAGCAGAAAATGAACCATTGCCGTATTGCCTGCACAGATGACCGTTGTAATCTCCTGCAGGTCGATTCTCTTTCTTTCGGCAAGTGTTACAATCAGGTTGTTCACATCGTGCACAATCCTGTTCTGCATTTCGTCGAAAGCATCGTTTTCCTCGGCATAAATAATCCGGCGGATATAATCCTCGCCGAAGTTTATCTGGCTGTTATATGTTGCCTCGGTATCGACCGTTGTAGCATTAGTTAAGTCAAGCAGATGCGCCACAACGGTGGTAGTGCCCAGATCCACAGCTACGGCGAAGTTTCTTTTAGAACGGTCTCCCGCTTCGACTTCGATAACCTCTGTCGTCTGCCCCCTGCGGCCTATTGTTACGGTCGCCTTATAGCCTGATTTCATCAATAAACCGGGAAGTTTTTGAAGAACGCGAAAGCCGGTTTGCATTATTGGGGTGTCGATCTTTTCCCTTATGGCCAGATAAAGCCGCTCATGGTCGGCGATGTGGTCTTGAACCGAAGGTGGGGTTATTTCCAAATAAATCTTCTTGACAAGAGGATCGAACTCGAAAACTCCTGCACGTATATCCCCGGCAAGCTGGCTGAACCTGTGAGCGCTTGCGTCCATGAGGATTTGAGTGGTCTCGAGGGTGTGGGATTTTGGGACAGTTACAGTTACGTCGGATAGCACTTTACTCTGACAGGCCAGAACTACATTTTCCCTCACCTCATCCGGAGTCAGCAGTGCCGTGGGCTTGCTCTGAACTTGGCTGCTATGCTCCACAATTACTTTGCACTTGCCGCAATAGCCGTCTCCGCCACAGATGCTGCTCAGGTAAATGCCCGCCTTGTGGGCGGCTTCGAGCAGGATCGTCCCTATTGGTACTTCCGTCTTCAGGCCGCTTGGCTCAAAACGCACCGTGCAGTTTTTCTTCTTGCTCTTTTCCATCTGATAACTGTGTATGTTTTTGTACTATACACAAATCGCTCGAAAATTTAATTCCAGACTTCCTGCAGATATTTCGGCAGCATCGAACATTCTCTCGGTCCGACCAATACTTCCCAGTTGGTAGCTTCTTCAAGTTTGCCGCTCATAACTGCCACATAACCGGGTATTATCAGTTTGCGGTGTTTGACGAGGTTTTCGACTCCATATTTTGCCATGGCTTCGGCGACAGTTTTTTCATTCAATTTATCGCCCGAATAAGCCGTGAGCACACTTGTACCTTCTGTATCGACTACGAGTATATAGCTTGGAACTCTGCTGGCTTCGACATCTGATTCAACGGTGTAGTATGTCAGCGAGAAGTTTGTCGTGAACATCAGCGGCGAATTCTCGTCGGGCTCACCAATAGAATATACCTTCGGCTCGACCTGGACGGGCTTCTGCGGATCGGTATAAATATTCATCACCACAGTCAGCAACGGTAGAATAGCGTAAGGCTCTACGGTATCGACTACGACTATTCCGGAATATTTACAAATAAGACTGGCCGCCGAAGCCATCTGAGTATCGTCATCGACGCCGGTCACAAAAGAAATAGTTGGATATCCTAACGGCCTGAAGACTTTTTTCAGTGCCAAGATGCGTATATCTGAAAGGTTCTTCAGCAGGTCTTTCATTTCACCTTTAGTTCCAGCAGGCGGACAAAGAACAATGTCCTCAACTCCTTCGGCTTTGATCTTTTCAGTCAGATCGGCAAGTGCTTCGAGTGAATCTGCGGTAGCGACAAGGGGGCAGTTGTTTTCTTTTGCAATTTTCGCCATCTCTTGGGCTGTTTCCGGAGTAGCTTGTGCGAGCAATGGGACGCTATCTTTGACTTTTTTTGCCGCTGCTGCCAACGCATCGGGTGATTTTGTGACGAGAATAAGGGCATAGTCACATTCTTTTTTGACCGCTTCGGTAGTCTGAGCAAAAGTTTCGGCCGAGCCGCTGTCATTGACGACAGCAACAGCCTGCACGCCAATTTTTACGCCAATTCGCTCAAACTGAAGAGCATTTATGGAATCGAGGCGATTTTTCAAATCCGCTCCGTTGAGCTTGTCCGAAACCGTCACGCCGATGACCGTCGGGCTGTGAAACTTCTCTTCGTGCCGAAAACATACAGTCTCCTGTCCGATAGTGACCTGATTGTCACCGGAGCCGAACTGAACTTTCAGCATAGGCGGTGCCGCTGCGGCTGCGAGCTTCTCTTTGGCCTCTTCGGAAACATCCGGGCATTCTTCAAGCTTGGCGCGTTTTTGTGCGAGAGCCATAGCGAAGGCAAGGCACGTTGGCTTGCCGCATTTTTTGCAGTTGGTTTTCGGCAAGAGTTTGAATATGTCCAATCCAGTCAATGCCATAACATTAGTCCTTTCATTAGTTCCTTTGTTTCGCTTTTCCCGGTTAATGCTTTGTTAGAACATTGGCTCCAAAGCCGTCACAGGATGGTTATTTTTTGTGATAAACTCCAGAACTTCTTCTTCGGTCGTTGCCGTGGTTTCATCGGCGATTTTGTCGAGGAAATCCTTTCCGCCGAGTCCGACTTCGTCCGCCCTTTTAATAAAAGTATCCATGATTTCTTCTTTAAGCATCGTGGGCATCCAGGCAATTCGCTGGATCCCTCCTTCGGCTGCAATGAATTTCTTCGAATTGATATAATGCTTCGAGTGCCCGATGAATCCCGGTGTCTGCTGCCCGCCGCCCACCGTGCCGGCAAGTGTCGAGAATTTCATCCCGCACGGCGTCATCTCAGTGAATTCCCTGTTGACAATCATGATCCCTCCGGTTGACGGCAGCACCGCTGCGATACATTCGAAACAGCCGCAGGAAGTCATCGGATCGACAATCATGCTGTACTGGCTCATTCGCTCGATATTGTTACCGCTTGCTTTGAGGACAAATGCGTTTATTTTGTCCCATTGGCCAACGGTCGGCTCGATCATATTTCCTTTTGAGATGGGTTGATTGGGGCCTGAAGGAGTTATTTCGTAAGCAGCGCGGCAGTCCAACCAGCTATATGCGCCGCACAAACCGGGTCGCTCCGGCGAAACAACACATACGTGATTTGGAGCAAAACTCTGACATAATGTGCAGGAATAGAACGTTTCAACATCTTCATCCTGCATGCCCGCGAGGCGCGCATCACGCTCGGCAAAAATTGCCTGGGCCTGCTCGCGCAGTTTAACAACCTGTTTTTCGTCTGTGTATATCTTAACCTGTACCTTATCCACAATATTCGAATACTCATCATGGTACTTTGCATGCAGGAGTTTGCCGATATGCTCGAGCATAAATCCTGCCTTCGCGGCGTCTTTGCTGATTCGCACCCAATTGATGTCTCGCTGACCCATGTGCCAAATTCCCTGTGCTTCATTTATAAAAGTATGAATCTGCCTCTCCAGCACAGGCTCGAAATCATCCTGCATTTTCCTGCCGGCCACCTCAGCGATAATGCCCAACGGCAGTTTTCCACCTGCTTCGACTGAGTCAATATCAGGCCCAATGACTTCCACGTTGCCGTCTTCGACTTCACTGATGTCGCGCATCCGCAGCCACTCAAAGGCCGGCGTCCTTTGACCGCCGAACTCGCATTGCATGTCTTCCTTGCGGATACGTTCGCCTTCGAACGCCGGGCTAACCGAGACCGGAATCGGTATTTCCGTAATTTTTATCTTCAGGCCGCGCACTTCAATGGCTTTTTCTACGATCTGGTTATGAGGAATCTGCGAGACCACATGTTCATACGTACAAACGCCCGTGGGCAGAATCTCCGGTATATCTGAATCGGCAATTGTCGGGAAACCGTAATTGATTGCCCCTGCTGCCGTAGCATACCACTCGTCTGTAACCTCGCCCAAAGCAAGAACAAAGGCAAAAATTCTGTTCTTATTGTATAGTAAGTTGCGCTTGAAATCGCCGGGCTGTACGCCGCCAAAGCTAAGCGCGGCCCGGCTGGCGAAGCCAAGCGAGTATATGGCCGAGGTGATTTCCCGACCGAACGGCACTAACCGCGTCTCCCATCCCAACTGGACACCGCCTTCAAAAAGCTGCTCCGCAAACGTTGTGCTGTTATTGTGCGCTGACATGAAAACGTAAAGACATCGCTCTTGCAGTTTTCGGGCAATATTAACTGCTGTCTCCACATCCGGTGCAGCACCGGCAATGGCTGCGAATCCCGGTGCCGTGCCGTCAACGAATTGAATACCACGCTCTCGCAGGATCACATCATCTGCCGCTCCAAGCCAGATATCGTTCACAGGATTGGGGCCGATGAGATACTTGCACGCCTCTATGATCTCCTCCGCAAATAATGTTGCCATACCGGCGTCAAGAGCCTGGCCCAGATAAGGTACCCACAGGTCATCATCAACAGGGGGGGAAAGCAGACCATTGATCTCATCCATTACTTCTTTGAAATCGGCCAGTTTTTCTACCGCTCGACCGGTCATGGAGTAAATGATCGGTATGAAGTAGCCAGTATTGGGAAACTCGACACGGCAATCCTCTCCCTTTTCTTTGATCGCGCGAGTCAAGATTTCCTGAGCTTGTTTAGTTATTTTATGAGCGCCGCGGATGGCCGCTGATGCTATGATTTTTGACATAACTAACCTTTCCTTGATTCTTGCTTGTCGATCTTCGGTCTCATTCGACAGCCAATGCTCTTCTATCTGCCATGTCGTACAGCTTGCGTTCTTTTTCTTTGTTAATGCCCAAAGTGTCGCGCTTGCTTTCTATATGCTCAATCATCATATGAGCGGCTTTAATAGGATCACGTTCGAAAGCCCATTTACCGCCGACATCTTTTTCCATCTCTTCGGTTAGATAACGCGTTAAATTTGGAGCTCCGAGGACGGGCAGCGGCTCGGCGATAACGGTATAAACCCCGGATGCAACGAAGTACATACCTATCGAGACGGCCTTTTCAGACATCCATTCAGGTGCGGCTCCGGCGACCGGTAACTCTGAAATATCCTCTCCGAGCCCACCTTCGGCAACTACGTTTGATAAGATTGTCAATATCCTGCTGTTATCCACACAAGAACCAACGTGAAGCACTGGGGGGATGCCTACAGCCTCACATACTTCGCGTAATCCTTCACCGCAATATTGCACTGCTGCATCAGGTCTCATCAGGCCCGCTTTGCCTGCCGCTATCGCGCTGCAACCGGTGCTCACGACTAAAACATTGTTCTTGATAAGTTCCTTTATCATCGTAAGGTGACCGGAATCGTGCACCTGCTTTGGATTATTGCAGCCCACAACTCCAGCGGCCCCACGAATTCGTCCGTTGATAATATTATCATTTAGTGGGCGATAACTGGCACGGAATCGACCACCAAGATGGTAAAAGATATTTTCTGTGGTAAAACCGGCAATTCCACGCTCCCTTACCTTCGGAATCTTACCTTTGCCTTTTCTGTTTGCAAAATTCTCAATAGCGATTTTGATGATTTCCCTCGCAATTTCCACTGCCCTGTCCTCATGGAATTCAATGTGTTCTGCACCCGCAATTTTACACTTGGGCGAAGTGGTGATAAGCTTAGTATGGAAGCAGTTGGTTAGTGACCCTAATGCAGGCATAATGCACTGCACATCCACCAGCATAACCTCCACTACTCCGGTCATCACCGCCAGCTCCTGCTGAAGGAAGTTTCCAGCGACTGGTATGCCGTGACGCATCAGTGTCTCATTAGCGGTGCAGCACATACCGGCAAGGTTGATACCTTTAGCACCTTTGTCTTCAGCCATTTTTACAAGCTCGGGTTCCTGCGAGACCGCCACGATTATATCCGACAATGTTGGCTCGTGACCGTGGACGATAATGTTGACCTGTTCAGCATCAAGTACGCCCAGATTAGCCCCGAACCGAATTGGCCAGGGGCTACCAAACAAAATATCAGAAAGCTCAGTGGCGATAAGCGACCCGCCCCATCCATCGGCCAGGGACGCTCTAATGCCTTGTTTTACAAGGTTTTTGTAGTCTGAGCCTACGCCGATATGTGTTCTGTGCATAATCTCTACGATTTCGCGGTCAATTGAACGAGGAGTTACTCCGAATTCTTCCCACACCTTTTGCCTGGCTGGCGGTGGATATGCAGCAGTACTAAGGAGTGTTCCCTCCTGCTTGCCAAATTCAACCATCACCGCATCAGACAAGTCGCTGCCAATTTCCTTTGTATTCCTGCCTTCTACCTTGATGCCATATCTTGCCGCGACTTCCCTCAATTTCAATTCATCTTTTATCGTATAATCGCAGTTTTCATTCTCGATTGCCATCTTGAAGGTGTGCGCGACGTCCCGGCCATGGTCGGAATGTGCTGCGGCCCCGCCGGCAATCATCCGCACCAGGTTTCTGGCCGCAATCGTATCCGCGTCAGCACCACAAACTCCAAAACTT
>JAFGPJ010000063.1 GCA_016936275.1 Sedimentisphaerales bacterium | reverse complement strand
CGAGATTGCTTTCTATGAGGGCCAGACCATGTACAATAAACTAACCCCCGAAGAAGAACGAGTGATTATCAACAAGGGAACCGAGCCCCCGTTCAGCGGTAAATACGTCAACTATTTCGAAGACGGCACTTATACATGTAAGAGGTGCGGCGCAAAGCTGTTCGATTCTACCAGCAAGTTTCATTCCTCGTGCGGCTGGCCCAGCTTCGATGACCAGATAGAAGGGACCGTGAAATTTCAGCCGGATGCCGATGGAGTCCGGGCGGAAATTGTCTGTGCGAATTGCGGTGCTCATCTCGGGCACGTCTTTACAGGCGAAGGATTCACGCCGAAGAATATGCGCTATTGTGTCAATTCAATATCACTGAATTTCGCTTCGGCACAATCGGCGCAGGAAAACAAAACCGAAAGGGCGATTTTTGCTTCGGGCTGTTTCTGGGGAACGGAGTATCACTTACAAAAGGCGCCCGGCGTAATCTCCACGACGGTCGGCTATACCGGCGGTCACGTTGATAATCCGACCTATAAGCAGGTGTGTACAGACAAGACCGGTCACGCCGAAGCTGTAGAAGTGATCTACGATCCGTTAAAGACAAGCTATGAGAAGCTGGCTAAACTGTTTTTCGAGACGCATGATTTTACACAAAAGAACCGCCAGGGACCCGACATTGGAACGCAGTATCGCTCGGCTATATTCTATCTAAATGAAGAGCAGAAAAACACCGCCTTGAAGCTCATCGAGATTCTGAGAGAGAAAGGATTCGATGTGAAGACTGAAGTCACGAAGGCAGGGAAATTCTGGCCGGCGGAGAATTACCATCAGGATTATTACAAAAACAACGGAAAGACGCCCTACTGCCATATTTACAGAAAGATTTTCTAATATCAGGTGCTTACCTGATTTTGTAGCTTATCGACATGCCGTCGTTTTTCTCCATCGAGGCACGGATAATGACCGTATCGTAATCGGGGCTGTTTTGGATGTAATCCAGAAAATCCTGCATCGCGCGGGCTGAACGAATGACATTGTCGGCAACTACTACTGAACCGGGTTTCAGCTTTGCTTCGACCGATTTGAAATATTTCATGTAATCCTGCTTTAGTGCATCGATAAATATAAAATCGAATTGGCCTTCGAGCGTAGGCAGCGTTTTAAGAGCGTCACCCAGGATGCAGGTGACGGTATCCTCAAGGCCGACCTTCTTTAAGTTGTCCCGGCACACTTCGGCGCTCCGCGGGTCGATTTCCAGCGTATAAAGGTGTCCACCAGTCTTTTCGAAAGCGATTCCCATATTGATGGCCCCGAATCCGCTGGCCGAGCCGACTTCAATGCCGCGCTTGGCTCCTGAGCTTTCGACCAGAATTCGAAGCATCATGGCGTCGCCGGGCGTAGTATTAAGCCCGGTCCGCTGAAAGTTCTTGATGAACTCATTGCGGAACTCAACGCTTTTTTTATTTTGCTCTGCTGAATACACCATAAGTCCGTTAAAGCCTATCAAAGCAGCACACACAACCAGAATCAAAATTTTACAGCATTTCATAGCGATTTCCTAATATGTGGAATAAGAATATTTCAACCTTCCATCTAATTCCGAACAAAATACCAGAAATATTATTATATTGCAACAGCCTTAATGTGCTGATAAAATCTCTTTGTTCGTAAAATATAGTGTATGGAATTAAATAAAACGTAGTTGGTTTTGGGGTATTTCAGTTCCATGACGGACAACCTTAAGAAGTTAAACCGAAATTTGTCGGAAATCTCAGCTTGGTTGAAATTTGACAAGGTTCCATGGGTGATTGCGGGACCTTGCAGTGCCGAGACTGAAGAGCAGGTCTTTTCAACCGCCAGGGAAGTTTCAAAGTGTCCCTATGTGAAGGTCTTTCGTGCCGGCGTCTGGAAACCTCGCACGCGTCCGAACACTTTCGAAGGTGTGGGCAAAGTCGGTCTTCAGTGGCTCCGTGCGGTCAAGGCCGAGACTTTGCTGCCGACTACAACTGAAGTTGCAAATGCGAAGCATATAGAACTTTGTCTGGATAACGATATTGACATTCTCTGGATAGGAGCGAGAACGACGGTAAATCCGTTCATGGTGCAGGAGATAGCCAACGCATTAAAAGGGGTCGATGTGCCGGTTCTTGTGAAGAATCCGATTAACGCCGAGCTTGGCCTTTGGCTGGGGGCTATAGAGAGATTATATCAGGCCGGCATAAAAAAACTTGCCGCCATACACAGGGGTTTTTCGACGTATGTGGAAACCGAATACCGTAACAGCCCAAACTGGCGGATTCCTATCGAGTTGAAAAGATTGTTGCCGAACCTGCCGATTATTTGCGATCCGAGTCACATTGGCGGCAGCCGGGATTTCATCGAGCCGATCTCGCAGACGGCGCTGGATTTGGGTATCGAGGGTCTTATGATTGAAACCCACATCGATCCCGACCGGGCATTGAGCGATTCGAAGCAGCAGATTGCACCCAAAGTCCTTATCAAATTGCTCAACAAACTCAGGGCCCGTAACACGGCGATAACCGACGAAGATGTTAAGGCAAAAATCGCCCGTTTACGCACCGAAATCAGCCATGTGGATTCGCAAATCATACAGGACCTTGCCGAGCGGTTCAGGTGGGTCGAAGAGATAGGCAAGCTCAAACAGCAGCACAATATTTCCGTGCTTCAGATTAACCGGTGGGAGAACCTTCTAAAGGACCACTTACTCAAAGCCAAAAAGCTCGACCTGGACGCCGAATTTATCAAGGCCGTTTTCGAGCTGATTCACGCCCAGGCGGTAAAGAGGCAGTCCACGGGATGGCCAGGCCCATTACGAGATTAATCCGCCTGCGGCGGATTAACCAAAGTCTGCATCCGGCACTTCCCGAACGGACGGGCTTACTCTGAAATAATCCTCGGCTTCAAAGCCGAACGCACCGGCGATAATATTGCTCGGAAAGGTTTCACACTTGTTGCGATAGTCACGAACGTTGCCGTTATAGAAACGCCGGGCGGCCTGAATGCGGTCTTCCGTGATGACCAATTCCTCCTGGAGCTTCAGGAAATGCTGATCGGCTTTTAGCTGAGGGTAGTTTTCGACTACACCTAAAAGCTGCTGGAGCGCGCCAACCAACTGGATTTCATTAGCGGTTTGCTGCTGAACATTTCCACGACCGGCTATGCACTGAGAGCGCAATTCAGTGACGCGATCGAAGATTTCTTTTTCATGTGCCGCATAACCTTTTACCGTGGCTACCAGATTAGGAATCAAATCGTACCGGCGTTTGAGTTCGGTGTCGATGTTGCCCCAAGCATCCCGAATGTGGTTCCGCAGAGCAACCAGCGTATTATATGTAAGGACAACATAAACAATCGGTAGAAAGATAATGGCACCGATTACTATCAGCATTGGCCCCATTTTTTACCTCCCTGTAAACAAATAGTCCGGCAGCAGTGACCGGGCGGTAATGAGTCGGTTAAGATTCGGTTCTATTCTATCAGGCGACAGGCACGAGTTGAACGAAATAGCAAGGGCTGTTTCCTCTATCTCTATGCTCAGGTCGGTATTGGACAAAAGATATTCGATCGTCCGTGCGTTGCACACATCATAAGCGAACTTCTTATTCGGTGAGCGAACGCAGAACTTGCGACTGAATTCGTGCGACTCGAAATCGATGTCATCGTACCCGACGGCCTGCGCTATCTTCGAGAAAATCCCCTCCGGGCAGATGATAAGCTCCGGAAACGATGCCGGCAGTTGCAGAATAAAGAAAGAAAAATAGTAATGGTGGGTATTTTTACCGGAGCCGGTTTTGTAATGGTAGTCGAAAATGAGCACTTCGTGCCCCTGGTATCTGCCGGAGAGAACATTGTATGCATAGCGATTGGATCCTCGCCGCAGCTTGTCCAGGAAACGATAGCGTTGCGACATGTATCTGTCTTTGTTGTGCATAAATTGCAGGCCAAGTTTTGCCGCCATGGCTGCCATCGCCTCTCGCCGCTTGAGAGAGCTGATATAACCCAGCACCAGCACGACGATGAAGATTGCAACAAAACCGACAATAAACAGAGGTTCCACGATTCCGTTCCTTTATTCTAATCCCAAAAATCAACTGTCTGGCTGAAAAGAATTATAATCCGTTCACTGATGATTGACAATAAACCTTTACTTATCATAATGTAGGATCAGATTG
>JAFGPJ010000400.1 GCA_016936275.1 Sedimentisphaerales bacterium | reverse complement strand
GTCCTGATATCCCGATGTCCTCTCGAATCCAACTCCGCCGGGTGAGCCTGTACAGGTTAACCATGTCGAATCATTGAAAGCGCCGCCACTTTTCCAGTCTTCGCCGATATCGCCGATGGGAACAAGCACACGCTTGTCGGCGTTTTCGGGCACGAGAACGGTCCCTTGCTGTTGCGACGTGCCCGGCGAGCGGGGATCGGAACCGTCGAGTGTGTACCATATTGTGCCGTTTGAAGAAGCCATCACGAGTAAATCACTATCAGAAATCATGCCGCCGTGCTGGTAAACATCATTGATTCCAAAGACCGGAGCATCGACGTCCGGATACCAGCCTCGTTGTCTGAGCTGATTGAGAACGATAGACGTTCGCTGGGTAAAATATTGTGAAAGGAGCCAGTCGCGTTCGCGGACCCATTCGATATTACGAGTATAGGGTCTCGATCGGTGGTTGTCGCCCCATCGCGCCGATTCGCCGACTACGGCCTGGTCAACATCGTCGAGTCTTATTTGGTATAAAGCCGTTGCACCCGCAGGAGTAAGACAGCCGTCGTTGAAAAAGTGACGGTGAACATGGTCGGCAAATAGCATGCGATATTCGTCGTTATCCATCAGTCTATATTGAAGGCGTGTTGGGCCACCGTTGTCGTTTCTGCCCGTTACATCGTCATAAAGTCCCTCCATCGAATGTTCGGCATCCCAGCTATGATACAGCCATCGGCTGTCGGGATTGGCGCGACTGCGCGTTGCGTACCAGTTTTGATGTGCCCAGTCGGTATTGCCGACGTAATAGTTCGTTATCAAGTAGTTGATAAGATTTGGCACGTCTAAATACTGCTGTAACAATTCGTACTGCCTGTCTGATCTCAGGCCGGAATTGGCGAGATTAAACATACTGTTATAATCTGAGCCGGAGCCGTTAATAATCTGGCCTTGACTGTGCTTGAGAACATCATAGTCATCATCTTCGCCTCCGAAATAAGCAGCGGCAAAATGCTCATCAGGACGTTCGTGAAGCCAGTATAATCCCCAGTACAGCCCGTTGAGGTACAGATGTACGTGTCTGCCGTGTGGAGAAAAGCCACCCATGGCGTTATGAATGTCACATACATACTGGTCTCTGGTGTATTGAGCCAAATCCCGCTGACCCATTCCCGGCCTGCTGACTCCGACCCCGCCGCCGTAGGCCCAGGAATTATTCATACGCGCGTCCAGCACAAGGGTATCGAATTGGTCCGTGGCATCATCCCCGAATACCGGAAATCTAAGCTTTGTAGCACCAAACCGGCCGGTGAATTTCAGCCGCATAGAAAGTTTATCCATCTTCCAGGGTTCGGTACTGCTGCCTCCAGCGAGCCTTACACCGGCCTGGAGCTGGAACTGTTGCGAGGTGGCCGGATCAAAGAATTCCACCGATACGGAACGTTCAGCGGCTTCCCTATAATCATCCTCCCACCTTGGATGGACATATATTCCGCCGATAGCCGGATCGGAACTGGCGTTAAACCAGTCGTCAACCGGCATGACCAGCGAGATTGTCGGAACTGCCTTGAGGTCGTCCCTGATTCTGTTACGATAAGCCGCATCATTGACGACCTCAGGATCCATCTCGTAGTCGGCTCCGGCGTGTCCCCATGTGTTGGGAAATCCGGCGCCATCCTGCTTGATGACGTCGTCGAGGAATATGTATGTATGGGCGTCCATGTTAGTGGGTTTCCAACCCGCCCTGAAAGCCATTGCACGGATAGTCGTTGTTGTTGTGATGGGAATAGGACCTGTGTAGGGCGTGCCAGTAAGAAATTGGCCGTCAATATCAAATGGCGCAGTACCGTCGAGAGTGTAATAAACGACCGCATCTTTTGTTTCTGTAGCGATTGTGACGGAGAAAGGAGTATCGTAAAAGCCGCGATTGTGGCTGAATTCGGTGTCTTCGACCTCGCCCAGGTACGCCTCATTATTTTGCTGACCCGGGGTGGGAAAACCGAAGAAACGCCGATTGTCGGCGGCTTCGGGATAACGGCCGAAGGAAATGTTGGTGGTCTGGTCGGTAAAGGCGATGCTGTCAATTAAAGTGACGCCGTCACTGTCGAACAGGCCGATTTCCTCGCCGTCGGCGCTGAGTTTGAAATTCGCGTGCAGGCCGGAATCGGTCGTATCGTTGTCGGCCCATATTAAAAGATAACCGCCTGCCGGGATGGTCGTTGCAGCAGAATTATTAGCAGGTATCCGCCACTTTGTGGGAATGGACAGATTATCCGTAAGGTACATGCCGCCGATATTAATGGCATCACGACCGAAATTGTGGATTTCTATCCAGTCATCATACTGGCCCTGCGGATCACGGATAGTATTACTGTTCGATGCCATCAGCTCGTTGATAGCCAGCGGGATACCTGCTAGTTGCCATTGTTCAGTCAGCAGCGCAAAATCGATTATATTGACCTTTCCATCGTCATTGAGGTCGGATGCGCTTTCCTCAAGGGTCAGCCAATGCCCGGCTAAAACCTGAATATCCGAAAAATCGACCAGGCAGTCCCCATTCAAGTCGCCTTCGGGACATTTTGCGTACAATGAACCGGCCAAAAATACCGTAAAGATCAGGCTAAACAACAAACACTTTATGCATCTGAGCATCTTTTTGCTTCCTTCCTCGTCTATGACTTGGATTACCGACCGTGGATTAATCCTTATAACCTCTTTTCTACACTTATCTTAACATACAGATAATGTTGAAGTCAATATATATTTGCTTTTTGCTGCTATTGGTTAGGTTAATTGATGCCATGAAGTCGGGTTACTGGGTTTAAGCATTTTGGTCCATGTTTATTCTTCACTCACAAAATATCGTTTGTTTATATAATATAGACGGCCGAACCTGCGATTTGTTACAGAGAAATTCACACAATAAATGTTTCGATTGGCACCCGGTAAATAGTTGTCGGATTTATTTCCAGCTCCTGAACAGATTGGCCCGAATCCAGTACGCTGCTTATGGCGTTTTTGAGCAAACATTTTGTGCAGGCTCGTCCGAATCAGTATCCTTTGTTAGTTTTGGTGCTGTTAATACAAAATATGTCAAGTGCCATACCGTCACCAGGAGAGTAATCAGAGACGAAGATATCGAATTGCTCCGATTTTAATATTTCTTTGGCCTCGGATATGGATTGGGCCGCCGGGGGAACGAGAGGTGCTCCAGCTTATATCGGAGGGAAAGAGCACTAAAGAGGCTGCCTGGTATTTACATTAAAGCGTTGGCCTGTCCTTGTAAAATCTTGTATGTTTTTCGCCCTATAAATTCAGGGATTCTCCTATGATGCCCACAGTTTTCTACATCGAGAAAAAACTGTTTTCAGGGGGCACTCATTAGAGGCTGTCAGACCTCCGTATGCTTGTCAATAACGACCTGGAGAAATTTCTATCCGCCAATTCCCCCTTAAATCGCTATAATTATCGGGCACTCATGTTCAATAGCAACAGTATTGATATTGCCCTGCGATAGCATAAATACAGATATCATCTGAAGCATTTAACATGACAAAGCTGAATACATCTGACCGGCAAGGCTTTTTGTCGAGTTCTGTGGCCTTTAATGTTACAGAAATTCCAGAAGTGACAATTGATTAATGCCGATATTTTTAATCCGGAAAGGTATGGTTTCTATGTGAGGCCGGAGGACCGGAAATAATTAACAAATCATGCAAAGGACAGTAGAATGGAAGATGTTGTTGAGCGCCCCGAGAACATCGTAACTATTACTTATGACACCACGATTAAGTCGGCTGTGGACATGATGTCCGACAACCAAATAGGCTGCCTGATTGTTAATGACTGCAGCGGGAAGTTTGCGGGAATCGTGACCGAGCGGGATATCGTCACCCGTGCAGTTGCTTCTTCAATGGACCTTGAAAAGGCCACGATTACGAAGATTATGACTCCTAATGTCGTTTCCTGCTCTGTTGGGACTCCGGCCGGACGGGCGCGGGAAATTATGGCTGCAAATCATATTCGCCATCTTCCCGTTGTTGATAACGGAATGGTTGTTGGAATTCTCTCGGCTCGCGATTTAATGGGACAGCAACTGCTCGAAGACAGGGCGGCTGCTGAAGAAGTTGCTATGCTTGCAAATTGCCTCAAGAGCATAGAGCTCAGTGAAGCGGCAGATACGGTCACTGAAGAAGTGCCCAAACTTTTTCAGGCCAGCCGGTGTCTGCTCTGTCTATGGGATGTTTCATCCGATTCCAGCGACATTAATGACAAACCTCCAGTCGTTGCGAGCGATACTGTGTGTTTGCGTAACAAAGAAAACCTCAGATGTCCGGTCGACGGCAGTGAATTCTTCAACGAAAATGATTTTTACAATGACAACATTCCCGATGAATGCCTGAAAGCCGGCGTACAAAAACCCCGTATGGTGATTCCATTGTCAATCTCAGGTCTAAAAAAAGAAGGCTCCAACGAACAGCTATCCGGCTATCTATGCATGTGCGGACTGACTAACAGCAGCATTGTCAACATGGAGTTGACTTCCTATAAAGCGAAGCTCACACGTGAAATTCTGACGTCTCATCTAACCAATGCCAGCCTCTACCATCAGGCAAGGCTCACATCACAAACCGATGCACTAACAGGCATCGGCTCAAGGAGACTTCTCGAAGATGAGCTTGAAGCCGAATGCGCCCGTTCCAAAAGGTATAGGCGTCCTTTCTCCGTGGCAATCCTGGACCTTGACAATTTCAAGACTATTAATGATGTGTTTGGTCATGCAACGGGTGACGATGCGCTTAAAAAACTCGCCGAATGTATGAAAAGCCAGAAGAGAATCCCGGACATACTTACCCGTTATGGTGGTGATGAGTTTGTCATGCTGATGCCCGAAACCGAAGCGAATGATGCTCTGAAATTCATGGAGAGGATTCGATCTAAAGTCCAGCAGATACAGGTTCAGGAAAGCATCTCATTGACGATCAGTTGTGGAATTGCGCAAAGTATGCCCGATTTCAAAGACTCTTTCAGCAATATAATTCGCAGGGCTGATCTGGCTCTGTACGAAGCAAAAAGTGCCGGCCGGAATTGTGTCATGCTCTGGAATGAAAAAATGTCAAAGGTTCTCAAAGCCGGAGACATTGAATTTGAAAAAATAAAGAGGCTCAAAAAACGTGTCGCAGGTCTGTCGGAGCAGGCGGAGAAGATGTTTGTGCAAAGCATATGGAGCCTGGTCAGGGCCCTTGAGGCCAAAGATCCTTATGCTAAAAAACATTCCGAAAGTGTGGTGAGCTACGCCGTCGGCATTGCCAAAATGATGAAAATTTCTCCCAGGGAATTGGAAGTTATTCACCGTGCTGCGATGATTCACGATATAGGCAAAATAGGGGTTCCGGATGCGATTCTGTCCAAACCTGATGAATTGACACCTCACGAGCGCAAGATCATCGAACAGCATCCGCTTATTGGCGTTCGCATCCTTAACAAGATGAGCTTTTTGAAGCAGGAGGTCGCCATCGTTCGATCCCATCACGAGAAATGGAACGGCGGGGGATATCCGGATGGTCTTTCCAATACTAAGATACCGATTGGTGCTCGTATTCTGGCTGTGGCCGATACGTTTGATGCTCTGATCTCTGACCGTTCTTATCATCATTCTCGGCCCATCGAAGAAGCGATCGGTATATTGACCGATTCATCCGGATACGATTTCGATCCCGATGTTGTCAATGCACTTGTTATGTGGGTCCGGAAAGTTCAAAAGCAGCACAAGAAAGTGGATCAACTGACTCCGGAAGATTTATTGGCTTCTCACAAGCACTCCAAAGATGATCCTGCTGCCGAACTTATTGCTGAGACTTGCGCAGTTGATGCTTGATGTTTTCGATACGGACCTTAAAAGGCGGATGCGAGGAAAAATAGCTGCCGAGGTCGAATTCATTGGGAGGTGACTTCAGTTCGGCCAGTCGTGAAAATAATTGCACGCAGGCAGCAGGCTCATAGCCTGCCGCGGCAACCAGCCGCACTCCGAGCCGGTCCGCTTCGGATTCCAGGTCCTTCGAATAAGCGCTCTCAAGAAATTGCACTCCGACCTTTCGCAGCCAGCCGGAAAGGGCGCCGCGAATCGGTGCTGCCCGGGACACTGCGGCAATCGCCGAATTGCTTACTATACGATTCATCGCGTGACCGCGGATAATGTGAGCCATCTCATGCCCCAGGATACAGGCAATCTCATTCTGATCGTACCGGCACAATTCAACCAGCGATTTGGTTACGAAGATGAAACCTCCCGGCAAAGCAAAGGCATTTGGCTTGGGGCCGTTGACGGTTTCAAAATTGAATCTGCGGGATTTATTGGCTACACGCTCGGCCAGGCGATTGCCGATTTCCTTCAACATTTGATCGGTCTGTGGTTCCCGGCTGCGTCCCAATTGCTGTCTGATTTCTCGTGTCAGGTCCAGGCCGACCTCGTATTCGACTTTAATAGCATCGGCTTCGCTGCCGGTGAATGTTTGCCACATCCACCGGGCCTTTCGAACTTTCGGCCCGACTTTTCTGCCTAAATTGTAGAATAGCCCGCTCAATTTGCGTTGTCTCCTTAACGAGCCCGAAGGCAAGATTAATGAGAGTGTTGGGACTCGAACCCAAGACCTACGGCTTAAAAGGCCGTTGCTCTACCAACTGAGCTACACTCCCGGCAAACTCTAAGTTGTTGTAGAATAACAATTTTCTGAACATGCTGTCAAGCCTTCTTTTGCCTTAAAATGCATCTGTGCCAAAATGCACCAATTTTTGACGCAGACCTCGTTCAGTTGCAGCCCTTGCACAGTTGACCAAATCATCGGCTGCTGCAAGGTAAAATTCATGGATTGCGGCAAAACATGCGTGTCCTTCAATGACCATTATATCATGCTCACTCATGCCATTGACGAAACACCTGGCGATTGTTTTTTGCAGAAAGGCGAGCAGATGCAGCTATAAGGTGAAGTTATTCACTGTCTCGGGAATTTGATGCTAAAAAAGATTATGTATCAGAGTTCTTCAAGAAGGATTCTTACAATGCGCTCGGCAGCGCAACCATCCCAGAGCGGAGGTAACACAGACTTGCGCCAGGCACCGTTTACGGCACGGTTATAGGCCTGGATAATTACTGTGGGATCGGTTCCAACGATCTGATTAGTGCCGATTTCGGTGGTGATTGGGCGCTCGGTATTTTCGCGCAGTGTCAGGCATGGAATATTTAAAATAGTTGTTTCTTCCTGTATACCTCCAGAATCAGTCAGCACAACTTTTGCATTGGACATTAATTTAAGAAAATCAAGGTACCCCAGAGGATCCGTAAGGCGAAAACCGGGCATTTCTTCGAGACGTTTACCGAGTGAGCAGGAAACCAGGCTCTTTCGGGTCCGAGGATGGATGGGGAAAATTACAGGCATATCGTTCTGTATGATTGTAAGAGCATCAAGAATTCTGCCGAAAATAACCGGATCATCAACGTTCGATGGGCGGTGTAGAGTCAGGACTGCAAAATCGTTGCTGTTAAGATTTAACACGCTCAGGATATTTGACTTCCCGGCTTTTTGTAAATTTTTATTTAGTGTGTCAATCATGACGTTACCAACCAGGTGTATTTTCCTGGCGCTGATTCCTTCGGCAAGAAGATTATCCACGCCGCTTTGCTCGGTACAGAAAAGCAGGTCGCTGATTGAATCCGTCAATATTCGGTTTATTTCTTCCGGCATAGTCCTGTCGCCGCTGCGCAGGCCTGCCTCGACGTGTACAAGCCTGGCTCCCAATTTAACTGCGACAAGGCCGCATGCAATAGTGCTGTTTACGTCACCTACGACCACAACCACATCTGGTTTATAGTCGATGAGAACCGGCTCAAACCTCTTCATGATCTCAGCCGTTTGTACAGCGTGGCTGCCGGAGCCCACCTCCAGATTGACATCAGGCTTGGGGATACTGAGTTCGCTGAAGAATAGCTTGCTCATTATTTCATCATAGTGCTGCCCCGTATGAACAAGGATAGCATGAATTTTCTCGTGCCGGCCGTACTCAGCCATCAACGGCGCTATTTTCATGAAATTTGGCCGAGCGCCGACAACATTTAATATTTTCATAAAAGTCCCTTTTGAGTAAGTTTGGTCAAATCAGTTTTTCGGCCGATTTAAGATAGATCGATTATGCTGTTTCCGTTCCCGGTCAGGTCGGTTTCCAATCATGACGATTCGCGTACTATACTATGTTGATCTTTCTTCTGGGGAAATGTTTTAAATGGTCTGTACAACGGATCGCCTATCAGGAGCATTTGCCAGGAATTGAACGGCTTTGTGCGATAGTACGCCTCAACAAGGCAGTTGCCTTCATACAGTTTCGGGAAAAATGCTCTTGGTTCCGGAAATGCAGAAAGATAAGGTTCCTTCACTGGCCCTAATGTTACAGTTATCCCATCCATAAGCATCGATGGACACCATTGACTGCTGTTCGGGTCTCGAAGATTGACAGCTTCAAAGCTTCCAATGTGGTATCCTACTGCTCCATCAACAAAATCGAAGGCGTCGACATATTTGCCGGCGCTGTACCAGCCACAGTAGAGTGCTGTTTCAGGACAACTGCCCGGTGTAAAAACTTTTGCTGCTCGATCTTCTTTTGTAGGGATATCTGTCTCCGATCTTAAATAGGCTGCCAAGTTGCGCAAAGACTGATCAAAATGACCATACAAATTTCTGCTTTTTATATCTCGCGAATCGATATAAGCGGTGCCTTTTAGTCCAATTTTTTCTGTAGCTATTGCTTTATCGACGAGGCCCTTGGTTATATCATAGTTCGGCCCGTCAAGACGACTTACCATTAGCGTAATAGAGTTTTGGCTTTTAACGTTATCATTCAGCATATTAGGCTGCCAGCGGTATAGCTCATATGAATCGAATAAGGCCATCGACAGCTCGCTATCCACTGAGGCATCTGTTTCTTTGCCGTTTATGTAATTAATTGTATCTTGTAGCCCGGCCAGTCTTCTATCGGCTTGTTTGTGCTTTGCTGTGTTCTTCAAACCAGCCTGCTTGAACTTCTCCAGAGCCTCTTTTTCTTGTTCGGCCAGCCTGTTCAGTTCTTTTAGTTTATCTTCCTGGCCTTCTAAGACGCCTCGCCCTCTGACCCTTACAGGCACACCGTAGATTGTAAGCAGGCATTTAATTTGTCCGATGAGTTGCTCATTAAAAAATTTCGTGCGAATCGGCCCAACAAGCTGTTTTTCGTAATCGTTCCTGATGATCGTATATTTAAGACTTGCGCCTAAAGACAATGCGAAGATATTTTTATCAGGCACGCCGCGTTGTGTGCAGTAGTATTGAGCAAGGGACATGGATTCCGCTATGTCCTTATTTGCTATGACCATAATCTCATCAGGCTCCAGCGCAAAGACTCCTCCACAGCACAGTAGTGTAAGTGAAATCACTGCACAGGTTCTTATCCCACTATGTGAGGCTAAATTTCGATTTTCCATATAACCGTGCCTATTCCCATGCTACTTCGTCACTAAGCATGACGGTGGCAGATTAGTAAAGTCCGGATTGAGAAGGCATGCCAAAAACATACACAAAATTATTGAGACGACTTACAAAAACTTCTCCTTTCCATTTCTCCAAAGCACCTCTCTAAATATAATATCTTCTCTTCCTGGATTGGGTCTCATTGCACGAGATTTATGTTCCATTCGATATTCTACACTTTTATAACTACCCTGATTTGAAGTCATGTTAACTGTTCATGGCTTCCCGTTTCCCTGGAGAATTCTTGTGATCTCCGATCGTTCGTCCGGTGTTAGTACATTAATTTTTTGGTCAATCTCGAATGCGTTTTTCATGTGCTGTTTTGCTTGAACAAGGTCATCAAGTTTCAAGCAAATTCGACCCAGTTTCAGAAGAGCCTTTGCTTTTTGGTAAGTATCATCGGGTGATGCGTCGACAAGTGTTTGAAAGTCGGTCCTTGCATCGGCAAGGCGGTCCGGCATATTGGAAAGAATCGTGCCCCTCGTATCAAGAAGATGAAGCCGATCCTTTTCATTGCGTGACGTTCTTATTCCTCTATTTACCAGTTCCAGTGCGGCGTCATAATGTTGGTCATGCTCTTGTAGAATCCAGGCTAAGTCATTTAGAGCTTGTATGTTGTTCGGATATTCGTCGAGCAACTTCTGGTAGGTCTGTTTTGCCCCCTGCGCATCTCCTGTCTGATAGAGAGTAGAAGCCAAACCAAGTCGGGCGCTAAGAAATGCCGGTGAAAGGATTGCAGCCTGTTCATAGAGCTTTAATCCCTCTTTCTTGAGTGCCGTCGAATCCATTGAAGTTAAGATTGATGCTGCGGCTACAAGTGTTGACGGATTTTGTTCTGTTGCCGAAAGATATGCAGAACTGATGTTTCCAATTTCATCAAGTCGATTCTGTGCCACCAACAATAAGAGTCGGGCATGAATAACTGATTGATTTTTCGGATCGATTAGCTCTGCCTGTTCAATCCAGAGTTTTGCCTGTTCCATCTCGCCGCTGAGACGATACAGGTCGGCAAGTGTCATGAGGGCGGCAACATTGCTGCGTCCTTTCTCCGTCTGGCAGTAGGCCTTCAGCCCAGGAATTGCATTCTGAGGGCTTTCAAGGGCAACCAAGACACGTGCTCGCGAAATCAGCAACTGTTCGTTTGCTGGATCACTACCGAGTCCGGATTCAATCAGCTTCCGGGCATCTTCAAGAAGACTACGATCCTCGCTCTTTAGCGCAGCCGACACGAGCACATCTCTGGCTTCAGTGCTGTTCGGATATTTTTGAAGAACAAGATTAGCCAGCTCGGCGGCCATCCTGGGATTCTCAAGCGCAAGCTCCGTCCTGCCTCTGGCTAACAGCAATGACGAATTATCGGGATTGGAGCCAAGAGCACGGATTGCATAATTATGGGCAGTTTCGTATTCTTTATCCTGCATCGCAATACCAATCAGCAGGAGATGTGTATCAATCGCCGTCGGATCCAGTTTGATCACCTCTTCCAATTTTGCTTTGGCCGCCTTGATTGAGTCTGGCGTTGTCTGCTTTAGCATTTGCACGGCCCGGAGCTTCATCAGCTCAGAATCCTGCGGCATTTGTTCTTCAAGAGCCGCAAGAATTTCAATCGCCTTTTCTCGGTCAGTCTCATTGGATCTCGCAAACAACAGCTTCATCAGTCTTCGTTTTAATCTCAAATTTTCAGGATATACATTCAAACCCTCTTCAACTGCCTCTATGGCTTTATCGAGGTTCTCATTCCTGGGATTAGCGTAGAAGTTGCTTAACAGTTCATAACCTACTGCGCCTTGGTCGGCGAAGGTTGTCAACTTCCTGTAGTCCTGCTCGGCACGTTCGAATTCACCTTTATCGGCCAGATATGCCGCCCGCAACATATAGGCGCCGAAGGTGTTACTATCCGCCACATAATCGTTGAGGATGCGCCGGGTCTCTTCATCCTCACCTTGGGCCTTTAGGATTGAGACTCTCGCTGCTGTCAGCGCCAGCGAGCCCGGTGTAATCGCTTCGGCCTGGTCCAGATAAGTCAGGGCCTGTTTGATAGCCTCTTTGTTTTGCTGGTAGATCAGTCGCGCCAGAAGGATTCGCGAGCTTGCATCCTGGTCGTCATTGGACACCCTGAGTTTCAACTCGTCGATTGCCCTGGAAACGTTCCCTACTTGAAGGGCCATTCGGATATGCGAAGCGCTGGCGAACCGTGTGTCTGCTTCAGT
>JAFGPJ010000399.1 GCA_016936275.1 Sedimentisphaerales bacterium | reverse complement strand
TTTTGTGCTTGTTTAATTTCCTTGTCCGTCATCATAATATCACCTTACTTTTTTCTTGCTCTTTTTTGTGATAGTAAACCCGAAATACTTCAACAGAATATCAGCGGTTTCGACCTTGCAGCTTCCACCGTGCATAATGCGTGAAAGTGCCGCTTTGTCTATGCCCGTATCTCTGCCGATTTGGTTCAGGCTTTTGCCGGATTTCTCTATTCGCTTTCGTAATTTCTCAATAATCATACACAACATTATAATACTCCATTGATGTTCGTCAACAAAAAAATAATTTTTTTCCGCCTTTTTTTTGTAAAAGAATCATGCTCATTCGTTCGCTTGCTCTTGCTCTCTTGATAAGCGAGCTTTGCTCACTCATTCACAACGACTGATTCTTTTCCTTAAATACTGTACTATGTGGCTTACTTATAAAATACTTTAGTTTCTAAAGCGGTAAATCCGCTCCACACGTTTAGTTTCTAAAGTTGTCAGGGCGGTTTTTGTTGTTTTTGTCCTTGAACAGCTTTAGTTTCTGAAGTTGTACCTACTTTAGTTCCTGAAGTTGTTCTTAGATTATCGGTCTGCTTTTTCTTCGGAAATCCTCTGTTCACCGGCCCCGCTTTCGACTTGCCATTGCCTGGCTGAAAATTCTCCGTCCCGTAGTCCTGCCAATTCCTAATCAGGGCGATCTTGTGCGATTGACGCTTCACTCCGCAGCCAAGCTCGGCGATCTCAATAAATCCGTGTACAACGAGTTGGTCAATAGCCTTGCTGATAGTAGCGGTCGAATACCCGAATTGCTTGTGAATTGACTTATAGCTCAGAACCAATTCCCCGTTATTCTTAGCATAAAACCGTTTGCTTTCTCTGTTCGGCTTTCGCGGATTGTATTGATCAAGTTTCAGCCTCATGTATAGCTCAAGAATTATCTGCTTTGCCGCTCCGGTCAGACAAACAAAAGCTGGTGAACGCAGCATCTTTTTACTCAATATCAGGCGGTCGTTCTTCGGGATAGTGGTTTCATAAATCCAGTATGGTTTTGAGTTATCTTTGGACATATCCTTAACCAGAGGCTTCTTGGACTCCCTTTTTTGATTCTACGCCTATTAAATCCCCTTCACGGGCATTTCCTGAGCTATCCTGATACGGACGAACCGCATATAACGGACAGCCGAGATCAGTGCAAAGCGTTACTTCCTTGCTTACCCAATAAACGCACTCTAAGCATTGAGCATTTATGCAGGCCCTCAAGCTCTTTCCTTTTACCGCCCTATCGTATAAACTGCGATACTTACGCGGCATTGCCATACGCCGTTCTTCGATTTGTTCGCTTCTCGTATTCATGTTTTATCCCCCCAATACTGCCTGAGCAGGACTTCAAATAAAGACCAGAATTCACCACGTTGCTTATCGCCAAAAAGAAGCAATTCGCCGATTTGAAGTTTCAGGCTTGACACCGATTGGCTCTTTTGGTAACGTTTTAGTAGTTGCTTGTTGCTGGCTGTTTGTTTTGGTGAACCGCCCGAACAGACAGCCGGTTCCGCTTGTACTTTCATAGCTTAAACTCCTTTTTTTGAATTAGCCATTGCTTACGATGGGGTAGTCCCGCTTTTATCCAGCTTTCGATCTCGGCCCGGACATATAATCGCTTCCGGCACAAGCCGGTTGATAGTGGCGCAAACTTCCCGCTTTGATCGAGTCGATAGAACTCGGCGCGGGATATATTCAGAAGCTGGCAGACCTGAGAAATATCGAGCAGGGAAGGCTGTATCTTTTCGACAGATTTAGCGATCATTTTTGCGCCCCCCTAATCGTGATTTCCGTGATTTGCGTCCGTAATAAGCCTGCTCGGCTTTTGCTAATTCTTTAGCTGCTTTGATAATTGTCCGAATTGCAGCTACTGCCTTTTGTTTTGCTCGTTCATTTTTCATGCCTTCCATGTTACTGTATAAATCGCACGCAAAATTGTGGAAAGTAGGTATTTAGGAAATCATGGTTTTTGATTGATGCAAACGTAAAAATATTCAGCGTGGAAAGTAGAGGAAAGTAGAGCGGAAAGTACAAATTGCTATTTACCAGTTCGTTTTTTATTGCGCCTCATTTTTTCTTTCAAAGCTTCTCTGTTAGCAAGTACCTCGTCAGCAATTTCGTTGGCAAGAGCATCCGATACATAGTGTTTTTGGGCGTATTCTCTGAAATCGCCGATATGAACTCTGCACCTTTGGCCTTTTCGCATGAAGCGTATAGTATTGTTTGGGCTATTTAGTAATTTAGTCAATGCTGGTAGTTTCATTTTGCTGTCAGTAAAAGTCGTAATCGCTTCAGAGTTTGTCATATATTCTATATCGTTTTTGTTCCAAAACTGTTCTTTGCTCTCAGTTTCGCCCTGTCCGGTTTTTTCCTGTAGCTCATCATGTTCTAAGGAAGCAATATAAAGATCAATTTCAGCGCCGTATTCCTTTTTGACTTCACTTTTGGTTTCATCAAGGTACGTATGGTTTTCGTTCTGCTCCTTGAGACGCAGACGCTTAGCCATTACTCCAGATACATACTCCACTATCTTCTCGATATATAAGTTGACCTCTTGCTTTAGGTCTTTTTCCAGCGTATCGGTAATATGAGAACCGAAAGCCTTATGGGCTTTTTGAATGCTCGTCCACGCGATTTTAGCTCGTTCGTAAATTTCTTCATCGCAGGCATCACGAACAGCTCTACGTTCGGGACCCGAATTTTGCATTCCCTCGATCCGCATCTTGCGCAAAATACAGTTGATTTTATTAGCTAAGACTTTCTTGCGTTTTCGCTTCTTAAATTCTACTGATATTGAATGTCTCGCTTGGTCCAGAACTGTGTTAAACTTTTTGTAATCATTATTCATTTCACCTGTCCTTTTCGGGCCGGTTTGAACAGCGGCAGGCTGGACAGGTGAACGAAAAACCTTACTGCTGCTCAAACCGCTTGCCGGTAGCTGGCTGGCGTCCCGATTGTTTTGTATATACGTAATTCTACGTATTTTAGCCCCAAATGACAAGGATTTTCCTTGCTCGGTAGTGAGCAAAATTCTATAATTAACCACAGAGGATACGGAAGCCCTGACCAGCAACATTGTAGTTTATGTTTCCTTGCTTTGCGTCTTGATGGATCGTAGAATATGACGTAACAATTGAATAAGTACTGAACTTTTAGCGTTCCGTCCAAAACCGGCAATTTTTGAAACGAGAAAGCGCATGAAAGTCGGTGCCCCGAAATGGGGCATCGCTTGCGTGTTTCTCGTTGGGCCTTGCCGGGCCTTGGACGGGCACAATACAGCGGTGCCCTTTTTATTGCGCCGCGAAGTTTGAGAGATCAAAGCGTGACTTATCGAGTCAATATTAACCTGGGGGAACTCTTTGAAAGGAGAAACAATGCGTAAATCATTATGTTTACTGCTTGTTATTTCGTTATTTACAAGTGGTTGTGCAACAATCGTAACAGGTAAATATCAGGATATTTCGGTATCGTCAGATCCGCCAGGTGCTACGGTTAAGTCTGGCGAAGGTTCAACAATAACAACTCCAGGCAGTTTTCAATTGTTGCGCAACAAAGATTATACGTTGGCCGCATCATACCCCGAAAAAGCGCCAATTCAGCAGAAATTAAAACACGAATTACAAGGCTGGTTCTGGATGAATATTCTGCTTGGTGGTATTCCTGGTATGGTGATCGATTTGGCTACTGGTTCGGCGTGTGAATTAAAGCCGAAACAAGTCCACTTTGACTTTACAAAGCAGTCTTAAAATAGCGTATTGGTTGTGGCCATAGAACGGACGATCTAACCTTTACGAGCATCATACCGAAGCGTCTTAAAACTCTGGATATTTTCCACACTAACTTCGCGCGCGTGCGTGCGTGAAGCGCCTCGAAATGTTACTTTTTGTTGCGTGCACCGGTTTCCAAAATGTCGGTTTTTGTCCGTAATTCATGAGCTTAAAATTGTTAAGTTTTGACAAGTTTTGTAATGTCAGTTCATGTGTTAATCTGGCTTGCCATAACCTATATATTTTCCCTGTTCGGCAGGGAATTTCTTGCCGTTAGCATCCCCTCGCGCGCGTGCGCGCGTGGGCGCGCGTAAAAGCGGCGCGAAAATGTTACTTTTTGTTACCTGCTTGTGGTGTCCTGCACCAACTTCAGAATGGATTGTTTGACGGTCTCCGGCAGTTCCGGCCAGGCGGTTATGATATGCTCCAATTCGGGGCATTTCTGCAAAGTTTTGGCCAAGCCAGTGGCAAAGACAGGATTTTCATTTTCCGTAAGCTCTTTATTATCAGCACTTTGCTGATTTGCCTCAAGGGGTTCGACTCCCCTTGGGGGTACTTTATTAACAGCCAAGATCGCGGTTTTTAGAGAGTCTTGGCTGTTTTTATATTTCCGGTTTTCCCGATTATTGTCCAATAAAGTCTCGTGGCTGACTGTTCGTTAAAGAACGAAATGTAACTGTTTCACAGTCAGTGAAAATATATCGTATGGTTGTATCTGTCAGTCAGCTTAATCCATACAACTGTTACATCTACCATAATAAACTTTGCCGCTTATACCACCTTGGAAAACAGATGGTAATCCCAAGTTTGAGTAATTTGTGCTTGACAAATGGAATCATAAAAGGTATAATAAGCTATATTGAAATTCTTACTTACCGCCATGTGAGGGATGAGGGAATGGTTTAACTCACAGCGATAATTGGGGGGTACAATACGGAGTTAATGGGAGAAAACATAGAGAACAGTGCCGGAGGGGCCAAATTCTCTGTCTATCCACTCATGTATCCCTGCCAATCACGAAGGAGGTAAGGATTAAACGAAAAGCATGATCGTTACTTTTGTAAAGGGGACGGATGATGAAAGGCATAAATTCAGGCGGGAAGAATTTCAGGAAAGTTATATGCTCGCTGATGTGTTGTCTGATTTTAAATATGCCACTTCCAAGAGCGATGGCTCTTGAGTCGGGCAATATTATTGATTCTGCCGGCATTATCGGCACACCAACGTGGGGTGACCACACAATTATAGACACCGACCATGGCGCTATCATCAACTGGAACAATTTCAACACAAGCTCGGGTCAGATTGTAGAATTCCGGCAATATTTGGACGGGAGCCAAAATGACATGTCGGCAGTGCTCAACAGGATAAGCTCCGGCAGCATTCCTACGGAGTTTAACGGTGCTCTGAATGCTAACGGCCGTGTATTCCTCGTTAATCCCGCTGGAATCGTCTTCGGAGCCGGATCAACCATAAACGTCTCACAATTGGTTGCCTCTGGTCTTAATATGTCGGATTGGGCATTTGATGCCATTCTGGCTGACCCGGATAACCAAATGGTATTCGAAGGCGGCGACGGAGATGTGACAAGCCGAGCAATAATCCAGGCTGGAGACAGCGTCTATCTTATCGGCAATAGGATCAGTAACCTCGGCGTGATTGTTGCTCCGAACGGACTGCTTGTTATGGCCGCCGGTGACAATATATATCTTGCTCAGGATGGCAGCAATGTCCTGGTTGAACTCGAATCTAATCCTACAAATGATTTTCCTGATATCAGAAATTCCGGCAATGTGAATATTGCAAACGGATCGATTGTACTTGCCGCCGGCGACAGCTTTTCCAGGGCCATCAAAAATGTAGGGATATTGTCTGCATCAGGTGGTTCAATAACAGCACAAGCTGCACGCGTTGAAAATAACGGTTATATGATTGTGGATTCCTCCAGCGGTGATGCCGGCAGCATCATCTTAAAAGGGGTAGAAGAAGTTACACTTGGTCCGGATGTACTGGGTAATACCGGGCAGACTACGGCAAACGCCGGATCCAACGGTGACGGTGGAACGATAACTATAGAATCCGAAGGCACGGTTACTCTCGCCGAGAATGCATTAGTTGAAGCAAAAGGCGGCGCCATTTCCGGAGACGGTGGGCACATACAAATTAATAGTGAGCATTTTGTTATTGCCAGTGACATTGATGCCTCTCCCGGCAATACGGATTACGAACCCGGTACGCTAAAAGTTGGGGCGGCGGATGTTACTATTGCAGCCGGTGCGAATCTCGGAGAGCTGGACACTATTTACGAAGAGGATTTGGAAGCACTATCGCAAACGGGAACAAGCCTTATAGTACAGGCCCAGGACAGCGTTACAGTGCAGGATATGCCTGACGATATTATCGACGGCCGCTACGGCAACATTGAGCTTCATGCAACAGGTGCGAACAGCATCGTTTCATTCGAGGATAAAACTGACACAATAAGTACAACACTCGGTGATATTGTCATGGAGGCCGGTTCGGGCGGCATTGATATCGGCAGCCTTGAGACCGGTAAAGATTTGTCTGATATGAGACCGATGCCGGGCCAAATTACTCTAACCACCAATAATGAAGGTGATATAACTACTGAGAATCTAACTATCAAGGATGGATGGGGCCATGCTGAAATCAACGTCAATGCTTCCGGCGACCTGACTGTCAACGGTGACGTCGCCGTTGGAAGAGACTCTGCAATAAATAATATACCACTTGGTGCTGATGCTGAAGCGATGATATATCTAAAAGCCGGAGGCAACCTGATCCTTGAGGGAGATGTTCAAGCCAGCGCCGATGGAATACACGAAGGCCTCGCAGGCGGTGTAACCAAAGCCTATATCGGAATTTCCGGAGGTTCTGCAGAAACCGGCTATGGTGATACTACAATAAACGGAGACCTTGTTGCTACGGCAAATTCGACAAGCCAGGGAACATCTGAGGCGACTATTGAGATAGATTCATGGGGATATATCTACTGGGGCCTGGAAGCCGCAGTTCCTGTCGCTGATGCTGATGAAGCACACGTAGAGAGCAGGACGAATGCCAGTCAGGAAGTTGCCGGCAATGTTGCGCAAATATTAGTCAATCCACAGAATAATGCACCGGCACCGCAGGCACTGCCTGATTTTTCCGAGATTCACATGGGTGATGAAGTTACCGGAAATGTGCTGGACAATGACTTCGATCCTGAGGGCGAACCAATCACGGCGGCATTGATCGATGGTCCCACTCATGCCGAATCGTTTACATTGAGCGAAGACGGCAGCTACAGCTATACACCGGAACCCGGCTATGTCGGCACTGACAGCTTTACTTATACAGCTTCCGCCGGTGGCGGCACTTCTGCTCCTGTTTCAGTTACAATAACCATGACCAACACTCTGCCGGTAGCTGAGACTGAAACACAGACGACTCATATGGGCGTCCTTTTAGACGGAACAATACTTGACAATATTTCTGATGCGGACGATGATCCGCTTATTACGGCATTAGTCACCGATACCGAGCATGGCATTTTGACGCTGAATCCGGACGGCACCTACACATACGAGCCGGAAGAAGGATTTGTCGGCACAGACAGCTTTACGTTCTCGGTTGCCGACGGCCAGATTGACGTCGAGCCGGTTGAAGGCACGGTCACAATCACTATGACCAACTCCGCTCCGATTTCCGCCGGCGACGCGAAGGCTACTCATATGGGCGTTAATCTTGAGGGAAAGATACAGAACTTCGTCTCAGATCCGGATGGTGATCCGCTAATAACGGCCATAGTAACCGAAACCAAGAACGGCACATTGACTCTGGACGAGGATGGCAACTATATCTATAAACCCGATGAAGGCTATGTAGGCACCGACAGCTTCACGTTCACGGCCTACGACGGCGAGCTTGATGCAGAACCTGTTCAGTTGACAGCAACAATCCTCATAACTAATACCCAGCCTACCCTAAAAAATGATACGGCCCAAATCGTTCGCGGAACCACGGTTGTCATCGATGTTCTGACTAATGACTCTGATCCTGACGGTGATCCATTTACAGTGAACTCGTTCACCTATGAAGGAACTGGAACCTTAGTACTAAACGAGGACAACACTTTTACCTACACTCCGGCAAAAGGCTTTTACGGAGAAGAAAGTTTCACATATACTGTCAGCGACGGACAAATCGGCGCCGAACCTGTAGAGACAACCGTGACAATTGAGGTTAGCCTTGGATACCTGCCGCCTGCGCCGCTCAATATGCCGACAGGACCGGGATTGGAAAGAACGAACATAGAAATCTCGGGCTGCCCGGCACTGACAAAATGGGCGGCTAAGGAACTTGGTACTGATGAACGAATGATGGAGATTTTTGCCGTAAACGGTCTGGCCTCCACAGTAAATATCCAGCCGTGTGAAGCTTACTCAAACCTTAAAAAAGCAGCTAATGTCCTAACGGACGGGATTCATTTAGCCGCCCTGATTCAAGTAATTAATGATTATGCCTTCGGTAATGCACCACTTAGCACGGAACAAATAGCATCCATTGCCGAAGCTCTGGCGCGCAATACAAAAACCAAGAACCAGTATGGCATAGCTGAAAAATATCTTGCCGCCCTTTCGGATTACGTTAGCATCTTAAGCATGGAATTGGCATTCTCGCCGGAAGAATCCGTGCAGTTTGCATATGAAAAATACGTTGATCGACTGGCTGATAGTGGAAACGTTGCTGTAGCTGATTACCTTGCAGCAAGATTGAATTCTTTGTCCGTGTTTTTGTCGATGTCGCTCCTGGAGCCTGCGAATCCGTATTATGAAGAGTGGTAATGTTGATTTACCTATAACGGTAATCAACTCCTCTTAGGTGTACTTGATGAACAGCCAAGGTAACGGTTTAAGCCTGCCTTGGCTGTTTTTTTGTCTACACTCGAACTGAAGCTGCCGAAATGTTATTGAAATTGAGATAAAATCTCAATACCATACCCAAAATCTTCTTCACTCGAAGGCAATGAATATGAAGTTACTGGGAATCTTGAAAGCTCAGAAAATAACTTGAATTGAAATGAAACTACCGTATTATGAAACTTGTAACTTGATGGAGTATTTCTTTCAGGAGAAACACAATGAACAATTCGTTTAAATCAATAGTAATCGCCCTATTAGTATTCATTGCCGGCACCGCCGGAGCAGTGGAATTCGAACACGTCGTAATCGATGAAAACATTGGCGGCAGAACAGCAATCGGTGACATCGACGGCGATGGTTTCAACGACATAGTCGTTCATACATGGTCGAGCGACAGAGGCAAACAGAACGATGGAAAAATCGGCTGGTACAAATATCCCGACTGGCAGAGGTACAGCATTGTCGACAGCGGCCACATCTTCGGTGACGGCGTACTCGCTGTCGATCTGGACAAAGACGGTGACAACGATGTCGTCACGGCCAAAGGCAGCGACAACGAAGCAAGCATATTCTGGTACGAGAATCCGGGCGGCAAAACCACTTCAGGCTGGAAAGAACACAAACTGGCGACCGTTGAAACAGACAGTGAAGTTAAAGATGTCGAAGTGCACGACATGGATCACGACGGTAAATCCGACGTAGTTGTCCGTACAAAGCACAAATTCGCCGTCTATTTTCAGGAGTCGCCCGATTCCTGGACCGAAGTTAAAACCGACAACGCCGAACGTGAAGGGATGACAATCGGCGATATAGACGGAGACGGCGACTACGACGTGGTGATGAATGGTTTCTGGCTGGAGAATCCCCGACAACCTCGCAAAGACACATGGAAGCGATATGATATCGATCCAACATGGTATAAGGACGTCACGGGCGGCTGGCAGGACCACAGCGTCATGGCCGATATTAAAGATTTTAATAATGATGGGAAAGTCGATGTAGTTTTTTCACATTCTGAAAAAATCGGCTTTGCAATTGCATGGTACGAATCGACTAATCCAAAAGGCGGCCCCGAAGCATGGACCAAACACGAGATCGGCGTTATCGATTACTGTCATACCCTTCGCGGCGACGATATTGATCTGGACGGAGATATTGATGTTGTTGCCGCCACTCTGATCAGAAAGGAAAATCCTGAGATATGTGTGTTTATAAACGAAGGCAAGGGACTTACCTGGCGGAAACGGCCACTCGCTGCCGCCAGTGCTTACAAAGCCAAAACAGGAGACACCGATAATGACGGTGACATCGACATCGTCACGGCAAGAAGCTGGGACATGGGGCCTCTGCAAATTTGGCGCAACACCTACTCCAAAACCGCCGGAGAAATCGGCATAGGAGCGGCGGCGCCGCCCGGAGCAGAGGTTTTAATCGACAGAACTCGAAAAATGCTGGATGAAAAATGGACGTATTGGGAAGGTCCGCGCTTTGCCTCATCTTTACCTATCAAGTGGGAAATCGTCGACGATCCCGTGGATTCCGGCACAGTAATAGCAAGCACCGATCCGGCCGGTGACGGAGGCAAATACGGAGCCGCAGACATTGTTACGAAAAAGAAATATCGGGATTTCCGGCTGCATATTGAATTTCTGGTCCCTCACAAGAAAGGCAACAGCGGAGTCTATCTGCAGAATCGTTATGAAATACAAGTTCTGGACGGCGATGCCGGAAAGCACGGAATGGCTGCCGTGATTAATGAGGCGGAGGGCCCATACCATGCTTATAACGGTACGGGGAAATGGAACGCTTACGATATAAAATTCCGTGCCGCCCGGTTCAGGGACAGAAAGCTCACAGAAAAAGCAATGGTGACAATGTTCTTCAACGGTGTCAGGGCACACACGAACCACAAAATCCAAAAGGTCTGGGGCGGTGAAAATTCCGGCATCGACGGCGGCAAACAGGGCGGAGAAGGAATCACCGATGTGCCCGGCGGACTCAAGCTGCAATGCGAAGGCCACAAAGTATTGTATCGCAATGCCTGGATCGAAGAACTCGACATAACAGAGCCGAATACCGATTGGGACTATTAAACGCCATCCACAAGCTATTGCTCGACAATTTGTCTCAGAACAAACGGCTTAAAAAGACCATAGTCAACTGTGTGATAATCTTTGCCGGCAGGCGGCCCAGTTTCGGGGCCTTGCTGGAACACGCCGGGCCAGGCGCTGCCGAGTCCTTTGCCCGCATGATGCGGACCAAGCGTGTTCTTCAGTGTACCGATGATAACAACCTCAACTGTGTTGGTCCCGGCCTTAATCAAATCCGTAACATCGCACTGCCAGGGCTTATATGCAATATATCCTCCAGACTTACCGTTGACGATAACCTCCGCGACGCTTCCGTACCATTTGTCCAGCTCAACTAAATATCGCCCGGCGGGGCGCTCGATATTGAACTTCTGTTTATAACATACACCTGCGGCATAGAACGGATAGCCAAGGTATATAAATTTATGATGAGGGATGGAATCATACCGGAACGAGAAGGTGAAGCTGCTATGACTGCGGCTTACCAGAAATTGATTGCCAATTTCCCGGACTG
>JAFGPJ010000398.1 GCA_016936275.1 Sedimentisphaerales bacterium | reverse complement strand
TTGTATTTCGGACTTTTCGCCCACTGTAGTTTACTTGCTAAAGTATCCCATTGGCTCCGAAGCGGATTGTTCACAATCAGAAAATCGTTTTCTGCCTTCTGTACCCTCACAATATCATCAATCGACAGGTTCTGTGAAACCTGCCCATCAATAGAGATAGTTGTGCCTCCATTGACTTTCACTCCAAAAACCTCGATTTTGCTGTCGGCATTTATAACAATCGGTCTGAAGCTCAGTGAGTGAGGGCAGATCGGCGTGATTACCACGGCCTCTATTTTCGGCGATAAAATTGGCCCCCCCGCAGAAAGGTTATAGGCCGTAGAACCGGTCGGCGTGGAAACTATCAAACCATCTGTAATACAGCCAGCAAGAGGTTGACCGTCCACCAATATTTTAAGTTCTATCATTCTAAAGGGGGGACCAGCCGTGATATAAATGTCGTTAATCGCAGCCGAGCAAAACTTCTCTTGCCCATGGTCAACCCGGCTATTGTTGAAAATCCTGCAATTCAGCATCATTCGCTTATCTATCGGGACATCGCCCTTCTTTAGGCGGGGGAAAAAATCTTCCAACTCAGCCACGCTGAATTCCGCTAAAAAACCAAGCTTGCCGACATTCACGCCGATCACCGGCAAAGATGCTTTACTGACGTTTCTTGCCGTCGAGATAATGCTGCCGTCACCGCCGAATACAATCGCAAAATCGCATTGCTTCAGGATTTTGACATCTTCGGATGGCGAATCTTTAATACAGGGTTGCTTCAAATCCTCGATGCCATAGCTGGCCACGATCTCTGCTTTACCTTTGACAAAGCGAAGGAACTCATCGATAGCTTCACCGACACCCTGCTTCCTCGGGTCTCTGAAAATCGCTAATTTAGGTAGAGATTTCATCTTCGGCACCAACATTATGCTTTCATCATTTTCCTTACCGTCTCGGCTATTGTTTCGGCATTTGCGCCGGCTTCCATAAGCTGCACATCACGGGAATTATGTCCTATAAACCGCCTTGGCGCGCCGAGTAATCTTATAGATTCTGTCGAACAGCCTTTCTCGGAGGCCAATTCGAGCACAGCCGAGCCGAAGCCGCACGCAATAGAATGGTCTTCCACCGTCACCAAACCCTTGCCCTTACCAAGCAGCGAAATAATACTTTCATCGACAGGAGCGGCAAACCTGCCATTGATAACATCAATCGCAATCTTGTCTTTAGCCAGCAGCATCGCCGCGGCCTTTAGTGCTTCGGTCAAAACATTGCCGTAACTGACAACCGCAACGGCTGAACCTTTCGACTTTTTGACTGTCATGCTCTTGCCTAACACGAACGGCTTTGCACAGGCTGCCTTTACAAACTCCTTCGGCGGAACAACGTCTTTCGGATACCTTATTACGACCGGCTTATTTTCACTCAGAGCAAATTCCAAAGCCAGCTTCATTTCGATATCGTTGGCCGGTGCGGTCAAGACCATGTTCGGCATCATTCGCAAAAAACCGATATCCATCAATCCGTGATGCGTCGGTCCATCTGAGCCAACTAAGCCGGCCCTATCAACACAGAAAATAACTGGCAAATTCTGCAAAGCTACTTCCTGGAAGATCTGGTCGAAACTGCGCTGCAGGAAGGTCGAATAAATACATACCACGGGTTTCAATCCGTTTTTGGCCATGCCGGCGGCTATATCCACGGCGGCGCTTTCCGCAATCCCGACGTCATAGAAACGGTCGGGAAACTTTTTACTGAACTCCATTAAACCCGTGCCGTCACACATCGCCGATGTAATAGCGACGATCTTCTCGTCACTGCCTGCCAGCTTCGTTAGATGTTCGCCGAAGGTGCTCGTAAAACTCTGCCTGCTTGGCCCGACGGTTTTTTCCACTCTGTCGCCATTGATTTTGAATGGTCCGGTCGAATGAAATTTGCTGGGTCCCTGGTCAGCAGGACTAAAACCTTTGCCCTTCTTCGTATAAACGTGAAGAATCGCCGGATGATTCAACTCGCCCATCGCCTCGAACAATTCTATGAGCGAACCGATATCATGGCCGTCAACTGGACCAAAGTACGGGATATGCAGGCTCTCGAACATTTGACTGGCCGGCAAGACCATTCTGATACTTTTCTTAATCCTCTCAAGTGTCTGGTCGGCACTCTTTCCGATAACCGGCATGTGTTCCAGGATGTTGCTGGTCGTCTTACGCAATCCTTCATAGGTCTGGCTCAGGCGGATCCTGGAGAAGTATTTCGCCACAGCCCCTACCGTAGCATCGATAGCCATCGAGTTATCATTAAGTACGATAAGCAGCTGTCGCTTGAGAAGCCCGAGGTTGTTCAGCGCCTCGAAACAAACGCCGTTGCCGATGCTGGCATCGCCAATTATTGCCACGATTTTTTTGGTATCGGCCGTTTCTTTTTGGGCTTTATCCTTCTTATCTTTGCTTTTTAATTGCTCAGCAAGAGCTAACCCGATTGCGGTGGCAATCGATGTGCCCGCGTGGCCTACGGTAAATGTATCATACTGGCTTTCCGCCGGACTTGGAAAGCCGCTGATACCATCGGAATGACGCAGGCGGGAAAATTTATCTTTTCTTCCGGTAATAATCTTATGCGTATAGCACTGATGCCCGACGTCCCATACCAGCATGTCTTTCTTAAAATCGAAGACGCAATGCAGCGCCAGCGTCA
>JAFGPJ010000397.1 GCA_016936275.1 Sedimentisphaerales bacterium | reverse complement strand
GTCAAAAGCGGCGGCAGGACCAGAAGCGGTTCGAAAGCTAAAGCGGGAGCATCGGCGGCTAAAAAACCGGCAAGTCCGAGTCCGGCTACAGATAATTCTAATCCTGCGGATACCGGAGCTGATAAAAGTAGTTCCAGAGAAGATTCAGGTAATTGATAATCAGTTATTTTGAGGTTGATTGATAATGGCGTTAATGCCCAAACGAGTGAAGTACCGTAAGAGCCAACGCGGTAAGATGAAAGGCAAGGCAACGCGAAGTAATCATGTTACGTTCGGAGATTACGGTTTGCAGAGCCTTGAAGAGAGCTGGATATCGGGCAAGCAGATAGAGGCAGGCCGAGTCGCGGCAACACACTTCCTTCACCGTGAAGGAAAGGTATATATACGTATATTTCCTCATAAGCCTGTCAGTGCCAAGCCTCTTGAGACTCGAATGGGTAAAGGTAAGGGAGAGCCGGCATTCTGGGTGGCATGTGTAAGGCCGGGCAATGTGCTTTTTGAGATAGGCGGCGTTGATGAAGATGTGGCTAAAAGGGCGTTATTGAGGGTTTCGCATAAGATGCCTGTTCGGTGCAGACTTGTCAGACGTTGGCATTCATTGTAAGGGTTCCCGCCTTCGCCAGCCTACTTCGCCGAAGTGGCTACGAAGGCTGAAAGGCTTCCGACTTCGTCTTGATAGAAAAAATCGGGACTATGTCGGACAAGTCGTCGGGTAAAAAGTGGTTGATTAGTGGTTGGTTGATTGGATTGTTAAAAAATGAAAGCACTTAATTACAGAGAGATGAGCACAGATGAGCTTAGCGAGAAGGCTGAAGAACTACAGAAGCGTCTATTTGAAATGCGCAGCCAGTCAGTAACAGAAAAGCTTGAAAATTATAAATCGGTAATTAATACCCGCAGGGAAATAGCCCGTGTAAAGACAGTGATGCGTGAAAGAGAAAGGCAAGGCCAGAATAATTAGCCGAGGAAATAAAAGGTGCAGGAAAAAAAGATAAAAACACTGACCGGAGTGGTGGTTAGCCGAAGCGGCAACAAGAGCACAAAGGTTGTGCTTGAACATAAGGTTAAACACCCTGTGTACGGTAAATATGTAAAACAAAGAACTAAACTCGGTGTTCATGACGAGCGTAATCAGTGTGATGTTGGTGATTTGGTTGAAATAGCACAGTGCCGTCCGCTCAGCAAGACCAAAAGTCACAGGTTGGTAAGGATTCTTCAAAAGGCGGCAGAAAGAAAAGGTAGCAGCTTTATAAAGGTGACGTCACAGTGATTCAACAGGAGACAATGCTGGATATAACCGACAACAGCGGCGTTAAGACCGCGTTGTGTATTAAGGTTCTTGGCAGAGGCGGAACCCGCCAGGGGAAGATGCGCAGGCCTACGGCAAGTATTGGCGATGTAATAACAGTCGCAATAAAGAAGTGTCTGCCGACGTGTCCGCTGGATGACAAGAAGGTTCATAAATGCGTAATTGTCCGAACACGAAGTCCTCTTAAAAGGGGGGACGGCAGTTATGTGCGTTTTGACAGCAATGCTGCGGTAATGATTGACAATGATGGTAACCCGTTAGGGACAAGAATATTCGGCGCGGTTGCAAGAGAGCTTCGTGAAAAGAACTATATGAAGATAATCTCGCTTGCGAGCGAAGTAGTGTAACGGCAGTGAATAGTTAATAGTTATTAGTGAATCCGCCTTTGCCTAAAGGCTACGGCGAGACAGGTAGTGAGTAGATATGAGTTTACATGTAAAAAAAGGTGATACGGTAGAGATTATTTCCGGGGCGCACAAAGGAGCTACCGGTAAGGCGCTTCGTGTTTTTCCGAAGGAAGGCAAAGTCCTGATACAGGGCCATAATCTTGCGCGTAAGCATGTCCGCCGTTCGCGTCAGAATCCGCAGGGCGGCCAGATTACGGTGGAACAGCCGATTGATATAAGCAATGTATTGCCGGTCAGTTCCAAGAGCAATAAGGGAGTGCGGGTCAGGCATAAGATTGAATCGGACGGCGCGAAAAAGCGGGTAGGCATTGACGGGACTGAGATAGGATTAACAAAACGAGGTAAAAAAGATTAGAAGTCAGGCGGGTAAGCCGCTGATTTGAAAATAATTCGACAGGTGTAAGAATAAGCGATGGCACGATTGAGAGATTTATATAAGTCAAAAATAATCGACGAGCTGAAAAAAGAGTTCGGCTACACCAATCCTATGGCCGTACCAAAGGTTAAAAAGGTGGTAGTGTCGATGGGTGTGGGCAAGAGTCTGCAGGACAAGAAATTCCTTGAATCGGCAAAGAAGGACCTGACGATGATAACGGGTCAGCAGCCGATTGTCTGCAAGGCGAGAAAAAGCGTGTCGAATTTTAAGCTTCGTGCCGGCAGTGATATCGGCTTGAAGGTTACTCTTCGCGGTGTCCGGATGTATGAGTTTATGGACCGTTTAATCAGCCTGGCTGTTCCGCGGGTAAGGGACTTTCGAGGCCTTAATCAGAAGAGTTTTGACGGCAGAGGCAATTACTCGATGGGGCTTAGTGAACAGAGTGTTTTTCCCGAGATAGACACCGCAAAAATGGAAAATATCCAGGGTATGAATATTACATTTGTAACGACAGCCAAAAGCGATGATGAATGCAGGAAGCTTTTGTCCTGTTTTGGGATGCCGTTCAAACAGAACTAAAATGGCGGCAATTTTTATCGGAGTTATTTAGATGACAACAAAGGCGTTGATTAATAAGTGTAATAAGAAGCCTAAGTTCAGGGTCAGGGGCTATACGCGTTGTGCGTTTTGCGGCAGAAGCAGGGCGGTGTATCGCAAGTTCAAAATATGCCGGATATGCTTCAGGAACCTGGCTAATGAGGGGAAGATACCTGGCGTTAAAAAGGCAAGCTGGTAATTTTTTGTTAGACACTGATTAACACAGATTAACACGGATTTTTATAGTAAAATATATAGTGGAGTTTTGAATGAGTTTGAGTGACCCAATAGCAGATATGCTGACGAGGATACGAAATGCCCTTCGCAACGGCAGCAAGGAAGTGAATATTCGCGCTTCGAATATATGTGAAGGAATAGCAGCGGTTCTCAAGGAAGAAGGATATATCAAAGGCTATGACCGTATCGACGACGGCAAACAGGGTGTTTTGCGGATAGGTCTGAAATACGATATTAACGGTGATGGTATAATTCGCCAGATAGACCGCGTCAGCAAACCGGGCAGAAGGATTTACTCGGGAGTCGAGGATTTGCCTATAGTGATGAATGGAATGGGTATTGCGGTAGTATCGACAAGCAAAGGAGTTATGAGTGACGGGAAGTGCCGCCGCCAAAAGCACGGCGGTGAGATTCTTTGTACCGTTTGTTAAATTAATATGAGACAGCAGATATGAGTCGTATTGGGAAAAAACCAGTTGAAATTCCGGATGGCGTGAAAGTTGAGCTTAAGGGCAGGCATGTTAAAGTTACCGGTAAGCTGGGCAGCCTTGAGATGGATGTTAATCCGTTGATTAAAGTCGGGTATGATGAGTCGGCAAAGGTTGTCAATATTATAAATGATGAGCCGAAGGTGCGTCTGAACAGGCAGATGCACGGTACGACGCGTGCGTTGATTGCGAATATGGTAGCCGGTGTGAGCAAGGGATACGAAAAGAAGTTTGAGATTTACGGCACCGGTTTCAATGTTGCCGAGCAGGGCGGCAAGCTCGTTTTGCAGGTCGGATTCTGCAATCCTGCGGAGCTTTTGATACCTAAAGGTGTTAAGGTTAGTATAGAGGCTAAGGCGACAAGAGGAGATGATGTACCGGCGAAGTTCAGCATCAGTAGTATAGACAAGGAACGATTGGGACAGTTTGCATCTGCAATCAGAAAGGTCAGGCCTCCGGAGCCTTATAAAGGTAAGGGAATCCGTTATGTGGGTGAGCAGATAAGACGTAAGGTCGGCAAGGCGTTTGCAACCGGAGCGGCGTAATACGGAATTTATAACTTATGAGATTAGAAAAAAAAGATATAACTGCACGACGTCGTAAATATCGTGTAAGAAAAAAGGTATCAGGAACACCTGAGCGGCCTCGTTTGAACGTGTATCGCTCGAATAAGCATATTTACGCTCAGATTATCGACGATGTGGCCGGTGTTACTCTTGCATCAGCCAGTACAAAAAACAAGTCTCTTAAGGGCAAGATAAAACGCGGCGGCAACAAAGAAGCGGCGGCAACGGTTGGTGAGGCGATTGCCAGGGCAGCGTTGAATGTCGGTATTAAGTGTGTAAGCTTTGACAGGGGGCCTTATAAATATCACGGCAGATGTAAGGCACTGGCCGAAGCTGCCAGAAAAGCAGGTTTGGCATTTTAGTTTTATGGAAATTGGAGAAATAAATTGGCTCTTGAAACAGTAAATACTAACGCACAGGAAGAACAGCCTTTTGAAGATACTGTGGTAAAAATCTTCCGCTGTTCCAAGGTTGTCAAGGGCGGAAGGCGATTTAGTTTTGCGGCACAGGTTGTAGTAGGTAATCGTGCAGGCAGAGTGGGTATTGGTTATGGCAAGGCCAACGAAGTTCCTTTGGCGGTAGAAAAGGCAGTAAAGGACGCGAAGAAGTCGCTTCATACGATATCGTTGGTGGGCAGGACGATACCTCACCAGATTACCGGCAAATATATGTCGACAAAAATAATACTGGTTCCAGCCAGTCCCGGAACAGGAGTAATCGCCGGCTCAAGCGCCCGAGCGGTGCTTGAGTACGCAGGAGTTCAGGATGTTTTGACTAAGGTAATCGGCAGTACAAGCGCTAAAAACGTTGTCAAAGCGACGATGGACGGATTGTTGAAATTAAGAGATAAGGAAATGGTAGAATCCCTTCGCGGGGTCGAAGTTGAGCCTGTTAAAAGGTGGTGATATTATAAATGCTTAATCACGAAATAACAACGGTAATCGGTAAAAAAAGGAACCGCAAGCGAATCGGCAGAGGAGTCGGCAGCGGTAAAGGCAAGACGAGCTGCAGGGGTCATAAAGGGCAAGGCAGCCGCAGCGGCGGCACAACCGGGATGCTGCTCAGAGAAGGCGGTCAGATGCCTCTTTACCGCCGTATTCCCAAGCGAGGTTTCAACAACGCCAATTTTGCCAGCAAATACGAGATAATTAACGTTTCACAACTGGAAAGATTCGAAGAGGGCAGCACTATCAATATAGAGCAGTTTTTGAAGGCTGGTCTTATCGATAGTGAAGCGTCGAGAATAAAGATTCTCGGTGACGGTCAGCTTACCAAGAAACTGGATATAAGTGCCCATAAATTCAGCAGAAGCGCCGAGCAGAAAATAGTCGCGGTTGGCGGCAAGGTCAAGGTTATATGATTCAGGTTATTAAACTGATTGGACAGGATTAAATGTTTAACGTTGTAGTAAACATATTTAAGATTCCGGATTTGCGTAACAAGATATTGTTTACGCTTGCTCTTTTAGTGATATATCGGATTGGTTTTCACATATCCAATCCGTGTTTTGACAATAACGCAATTAAGGCACAGGTTCAGAACCGTGATACCGATTCGCCTTTAGGCAGAGCCGCCGATATGATGAATATGTTTACCGGCGGCACATTGAGCAAGAGCAGCTTGTTCGGTTTGGGAATTATGCCTTATATTACAGCATCGATTATCCTTATGCTTTTAGGTGAGGTGATACCGGCTTTGCGGAAGCTGCGGCAGGAGGGGCAGAGCGGGCATAAAAAGATACAGGAATATACGCGGTATTTGACTGTTCTTATTTGTATAGTTCAGGCATTGATGTATATGCGTATGCTTGGCGGGACAGATTTTGTTTATACGGGGATGCATGGCAGGGCAATTATTTTCGGCGTAATAGGAATGACGGCTGGAACGCTGTTTTTGATGTGGCTGGGCGAGCAGATAGATGAATACGGCATAGGCAACGGAATAAGTCTTATCATTATGGCAGGTATCTTAGCAAGGATGCCATGGGCGGTACGTCAGCTTATTAATGAAATGGATTTTACAGTTACAGCGGCAGCGGGCAAGATTGGTCCTGCTCAGGTAGGCTTTTTGATTGCGGCGTTCGTTACCGTTGTTGCCGGTGCCATATTAATAACCCAGGGACAGCGGCGAATACCAATTCAGCAGGCCAAGCAGATGCGCGGCAGAAGGATGTACGGCGGCCAGAGACATTATTTGCCGCTCAGGGTTAATCATGGCGGAGTTATGCCGATTATCTTCGCATCAAGTTTTATGCTTTTCCCGCCATTACTGATTAGTCAGTTAAGACATATTCCAGCGTTTAGAGACTCGGCAATAATAAATACTATCGAGGGGGCTTTCAGGCCTGGTTCGGCATATACATATAATGTTCTTTATATGTTATTGATATTCTTATTTGCTTATTTCTGGACGACAGTTCAGTTTCAGCCCAAGGAGATGGCGAAGAATCTTCGCGATTCAGGCAGTTTCATACCGGGGTTGAGGCCCGGCAGAAGGACAGCGGAATACTTAGAGACGGTAATGACACGTATCACGTATTTCGGCGCGTCGTTTCTGGCAATGATTGCAATAATTCCAACGCTGATAATGGTTCTTCTTCATATAGACTGGATTGTCGCGAGCTTCCTGGGTGGTACAGGTTTACTTATTGTAGTTAGTGTATCACTTGATTTGGTGCAGAAGATAGAAGCCAACCTGCTTATGCGCAGCTATGAAGGATTCAGCTCGAGTGGAAGAATCAAAGGAGCTTACGGATGAGAATAATAATACTTGGCGCACCGGGAGCAGGTAAAGGCACACAGTGCAAAAGGGTAGTTGAAAAATATGGCCTGCAGCACCTTTCGAGCGGTGATATTCTTCGTAAGAACAGAGCTGGCGGGACAGAGCTCGGGAAAAAGGCTCAAAGCTATATGGATTCCGGCAAGCTTGTACCGGATGATTTGATAGTTGAAATGATGGCAACAGCGATATCTCAATCGCCGGATACGGGCTTTGTTCTGGACGGATTTCCGAGGACAGTTAACCAGGCCGAAGAGCTTGATAAGGCGTTGGAAGCGGACGGTAAAAAGATTGATGCTATAATCAATCTGAAGATTGAAGATGATGTTATTCTCGGCAGGATGACGGGCAGGAGAAGCTGTCCGAAGTGCGGCGCGGTTTATCATATAAAGAATTTAAAACCAAAGGCTGACGGCAAATGCGATAAAGACGGGACCGGACTGATTCAGCGTCCTGATGATACACCTGAGGTTGTGAAACAGAGGTTAGAGACATATTATGAGCAGACCGAACCGGTTGTCGGATATTATAAGAATAACGGATGTGTAATCGTGCTTGATGCCGGCAAAAGCGCCGATGCGATTAGCTCTGAGCTGTTTGAGACCTTAGATGCCCTTGCGGGTAATTAATTTCAGGCAATATTTTAGATGGCGATAATCCTTCGCAGTCCGAGAGAAATTGATTTGATTCGCAAGGCGGGCAGTGTAGTAGCAAAAGTTCTTTCAAAATTAAAAGAGATGGCTGAGCCGGGCATTAGTACCGCAGAGCTTGATAATCAGGCGAAGCGGATGACCGCGGATTTCGGCGCTGAAGCATTATTTTTGGGTGTTAAGAATCCTTCGGCGAAATTTCCGTTTCCCGGAGCTATATGCGCTTCATTAAACAATGAGGTCGTTCACGGGATACCATCGAAAGAAGTAGTGCTTAAAAACGGTGATATTCTCAGTATTGACTTCGGGGTGCGGCTTGACGGATACTGCGGTGACGCGGCGGTAACGATTGCGGTTGGTGATATAAGCGCCCAGGACAGCAGGCTGATTGATGTAACGAAGCGCGTTCTGGAAATAGCTCAAGAATCGATGGCGCCCGGTGTGAAGTGGAGCACTGTTGCGGCTCAGATGCAGAAATATGCCGAAGGAGCGGGCTTTTCTGTGGTTCGTGATTTTGTCGGGCATGGAATCGGCAGGTCGATGCACGAAGAGCCGAAAGTGCCGAATTTTGTTAGTAAGGAGCTGCTTGCTGATGATATTATCCTGTCTGATGGTATGATATTGGCGGTTGAGCCGATGATAAACGCAGGCAAAAAGGAAGTTAGAACGCTAAAAAATGGCTGGGTTGTAGTAACAAAGGACAGTGCCAAATCAGCCCATTTTGAACATACAATAGCAATAACGAGTAAAGGTTGTGAAATAATGACAGTTGAATAAGTGGTTTATGCCTAAGAAAGACGCGATAAGACTCGAAGCGACGGTTTTGGAAGCATTGCCCAACGCGATGTTTAATGTAGAGCTTGAAAACGGTCATAAGATATTAGCTCACGTATCGGGCAAGATGCGAATGCATTATATAAGAATACTGTCAGGCGACAAGGTGACCATTGAGATGAGTCCTTATGATTTGAATCGAGGCAGAATTGTACTTAGGCACTGATAAGGCAATAAAATGAAAGTACGAAGTTCAGTAAAACGAATATGTGAGAACTGTAAGGTTGTTCGCCGCAGGGGAGTAATACGTGTAATTTGCAGTAACCCGAGGCACAAACAACGACAGGGTTAGATTGAAAAGGAGCAAGTATGCCCCGTATAGTTGGTATTGATATACCTAATGAGAAGTCGATATGGATTTCGCTGACTTATGTTCACGGCATTGGCAAGCATACGTCCGAGCAGATACTTAAAGAAGCCGGTATCGACAAGATGACCAAGGCCAACAAGCTCACTGAAGACGAGCTGAGCCGTATAACACAGATTATTGACCGTAATTATATAGTAGGCGGACAGCTTCGCAGGCAGGTGTCACAGAATATAGCCCGTCTTCGGGACATAGTTTGTTACCGCGGCATACGTCACCGCAAGGGATTGCCGGTAAGAGGTCAACAGACACAGTCCAATGCGAGAACACGGAAAGGACCTCGTAAGACAGTTGCCGGCAAGAAGGGTGTTAAAGAGGTGCATTAATATTTTAGAGAAATATTATTTGAAACGGGATTAAAAAATAATGGCCAAAAGCACTAAGCGAAAAGTCAAAAAAAATATATCAAAAGCTATAGTACATATTAAAGCAACGTTTAACAATACGTTGATAGCTATAACGGATCCTGATGGCGATACTATATGTACGGCTTCGGCCGGCTGTATCGGCTTTAAGGGCTCGCGCAAGAGTACGCCTTTTGCGGCCCAGCAGGCTGCCCAGCGCTGCGCGACGGCGGCGATGCGAAACGGTGTCCGCGAGGTGGAAATCAGAGTTAAAGGCCCTGGTTCCGGGCGGGAGTCGGCAATATCAGCGTTGCAGTCGGCGGGTTTGCGTATATCTTCAATAGAAGATGTAACGCCCCTGCCGCATAACGGGTGCCGGCCACCAAAGAGAAGACGAGTTTGAAAGATTTATTTTGGAGATATATGTAACTGATGGGACGTTATCTGGATTCATCATGTAAACTTTGCAGACGTGAGGGCATGAAGCTGATGCTCAAAGGTATTCGCTGCGAGACCGCCAAGTGTCCTGTAGAGAAAAAGACCCGCAACCTGGCACCCGGTATGCACGGCTGGCGCCGCGGCAGACAGAGTGAATACGGAGTTCGTCTGCGTGAGAAGCAGAAAATAAAAAGGTTTTACGGCCTTTTGGACAGGCAGTTTATGCGTTACTTCCGACAAGCCGAACGTATTAAAGGCAATACGGGTGAAATATTACTTCAGCTTCTGGAGCGCAGACTTGATAATGTGATTTACAAACTGAATTTCGCACCTTCCCGTAAGGCTGCGCGTCAGCTTATTGTTCACGGTCATATCTATGTCAACGGACGAAAGGTCAATGTAAGTGATTATACATTGAAGGTCGGCGACAAGATTATCGTTAAGCCGTCTGATAAGAGCAAAAAGAAAATCAAAATGCAGCTTGAAGTGAACCCGAATTATACAACCCAGGGCTGGCTGCAGCTTGACCGCGATAAACCGGAAGCGACAGTTGTGGCGTTGCCGAGCCGTGATGATATACAGATACCGATGGAAGAACAGCTTGTTGTCGAAATTTGTTCGAGGTAATTGCAGGAAGATTTATAGCTTGTTGAAAATAAAGTTAATTATAAGCGGCCAGAATATAGTTTAACACAGGAGGCCTTTATGCGAATCAGGTGGCGTGGACTGGAATTGCCGACTCAGGTAGAGTGTGACACACTGGTGTCCAATGAGAAGTACGGCAAGTTCTATATCGAGCCTTTCGAGCGTGGCTTCGGCACTACGATAGGTAACAGCTTAAGGCGGGTGCTGCTGTCTTCTCTCGAAGGCAGCGCAGTAACATCTATTAAGATAAAAGGTGTCGATCATGAGTTTACCTCGATAAAAGGTGTTATGGAAGATATGACAGACATTGTTCTCAATGTGAAAGACCTGGTAATCCGCCTTAGCGGTGAAGGTCCGAGGACAATGACGTTAAAAGCCAATAAGGCTGGTGAGGTTAAAAGCGGAGATATTGTTGCTGACCCTGCGATCGAGATAGTTGACAAGAACCATGTGATAGCAACGTTGACCGAGAATGTGGATTTTGAGGTGGAAATGGTCGTGGAGAACGGCAGAGGTTATGTGCCTGCTTCCGAAAGAATTGCCGCCACCGAGCGTTTCGACCAGGAAATAGGTAGAATTATTATCGACGCTTCATATTCTCCGGTTACCCGCGTTCGCTACAGCACCGAAGATACACGTGTCGGGCAGCGGACAAACTATGATAAGCTGATTCTGGAGATTTGGACGAACGGTACGATAACGGCTGATATGGCACTTGTGGAAGCCGCGAAGATATTGAGAAAGTATATCAATCCATTTGTGCAGTACAGCGAAACGGGCGAGGAGACAATAGCGGAAGAAATTGCCGAGGAAATATCAAAGGAGCGGCAGGTGGATGAAGAGTTGTCGGCAAAGCTTAATATGCCGATAAGTGAACTCGAACTTTCTGTAAGAGCCAATAACTGCCTTGAATCGGTGAAGATGGGAACGGTTGGTCAGCTTGCAAAAATGACAGAGAGTGAGCTGCTGAAAATTCGCAGCTTTGGAAGAACGAGTCTTCGTGAAGTGAAACGTAAACTGGCGGACCTCGGCTTATCGCTGGGTATGTCGGATTTGCCGGTAGAATAAATTTGAGATTTTGAAATTTAATACTGAGGTGGCTGGTTTTTATGCGTCATAGAATAGCAGGACGACGATTATCAAGAGACTCCGAGCACAGGCTTGCGATGCGCCGTAACATGGTTAGCTCGCTTTTTGAGCATGGCAGAGTATCAACGACAATCGAAAAGGCAAAAGAAGTAAAAGGTTTTGCGGAAAAACTTATAACTATTGCTAAAAAAGGCGACCTTACAGCGAGACGCAGAGTCATTTCGTTGCTTGGGAACAAGGATATTGTAGATTATGAGGAAGGTCAGCCTGTCAGTAAGGGAAATGTTGTTGGTAAGCTTTTCAGTGATATAGCCCCAAAATACTTAGACAGACCAGGCGGTTATACGCGTATTATTAAACTGGCAAAAAGGCGGTTGGGTGACAACGGCCAGGTGGTATTGCTTCAGTTGATTGGCGACGAGGAAAAAGCTTCATCAGACAAAAAAGTAAATAAAAGGTCTAAACGGGCAGAGGCTTTTGCCGAGTTTAGTAAATCGGCGAGTTTAAAAGCACAAAAGCCGGCCGCACAAGAGGAAGCTGCCACACCAGAGGCTGAAGAGCAACAGCCGGAAAAGACGGATGATACAACAGCCAAAGATGAGCAGGAAGAAGAAAAGCAGTAAATCTTTTTTGAGCGGGCACTGGCGATGGCAGAGCAGGATTGTATTTTCAGCAAAATAGTCAAAGGTGAGATACCCGCACAGAAGGTCTATGAGGATGAAGCGGTACTTGCGTTTCTCGATATAAATCCAATCAGTGACGGACACACCTTGGTAATTCCAAAACAGAAATACGAAAAGCTCGATGAATGTCCCGCGGAGGTTTTAGGGCAGCTTGCTTCGAAGCTGGGCAAGATTGCACAAGCGGTGGCGGCAGCGACTGGCTGCGATGGTTATAATGTGCTTTGCAATAACGGCAGGGCGGCGGGGCAGTTAATCGACTATGTGCATTTCCACATTATACCGAGAAATGAGGGTGACGGCGTTTTTCACCGCTGGCCGCATTTTCAGTATCCGACAGGCAAGATTGAGGAAATCGCGGCGAAGATTCGCGAAAATATAAAATAAGTAATAAGTGTTGAACAAGTATCGGTTTTTTGTTAATATATGGCTAATGACCGCGGGGTAGAGCAGTCTGGTAGCTCGTCGGGCCCATAACCCGGAGGTCGGAGGTTCGAATCCTCCCCCCGCTATTAAAATGAGAGCGTAGCTTGACCTTAACCGGCAAGTTACGCTTTTTTGCTTGGAGGATGAGAACCTCCGCAGACGCGCAGCGGATGCCACGGAGGTTTGACACGAAGCGCAGCTATTTCAAGAGTCGGTTTTTCTTATAGTCCCTGCCCTTACCTGACTTCTTAAGCCTCTGATGTCCTTTTTTGGTCATACACCTTATTTTTCTCAGACAGATACGATGTTTATCCGCTTTTGGCGGTCTCCTTGGTCATCTCAGGGCATGGGAAGAAATATTCTTGACCTTGCGATAGGATTTTGTAGAATTGCCGGTTCGTTGAGAAATGAGCAATTCCTGACACTGATGGAAAATTGAAAGAACAACTTATAGATGAAAAAAACCCTCAAAATATCAATCAGCTTGTTATTAATGATTGGATTAGCGAGCTGCAACGCAACGGAAAAACACAATGTACCGCAATGGCAGCAAAATCTCATAAGCACGATTCCCTACAAGATTAAAGAGGCCCAAAATCTTTCAGTGCAATCAGTCGAAGGCCGTCATATCTTGCAGGCTAAAGATGGTTTCAGGCTTGTTCTGGTGCCTGTACAAGACGATGTCTGGCGATTTGTCGGGATGGAATCGGTCAGCGTTCTCGGCCTTATGTTCAAAAACACCGGCAACACAGAAATGATTCTGGATATGATGTTAGGCAATGAAGGCGCAACCGGATGGTCTAACTCTTCGCTCGGTCGAACTGTCGTAAAAACCGGGGAGGAAATGCCTTTGGCTGTGGCGCTTGGCCGCCGTTCTGTCTGGGAAGAAAAGCCGCCACATCCGGCTTATCTGAGAATGTCCGGCCTGCCTGACGGACATTTCAGCCATTGGCATACTATCGACCCGAAGCGGGTAAAAGACCTGGTAATTACCTGCAATCAAAAAGGTGAGCATTCCTTCGAGCTGGCACAGATGTTCCCGCTGCAAAAGATGGACGAGAGCCAAATGGGCAAATTTCCGTTCATTGATAAATATGGACAATACATCCAAAAAGAATGGCCGAATAAGGTACACTCCGACAAGGATTTACTCAAAGGAATAGCGATTGAGAAAAAGCTGGAAGAAGAGTACAGCGAACCAACCGGCTTTACTAAATACGGAGGCTTCAAAGAAGGCCCGAAATTCGAAGCGACAGGTTTTTTCCGCGTAGAAAGATATAAAGACAGATGGTGGTTTGTTGACCCGGAGGGTTATCTGTTTTGGTCTTATGGCGCCGACTGTATCGGAATTCAATTCGCCGGTCAAACACCTTTAGAGAGAGAGCCTTCCGTATTTCAGGGTTTCCCAGCTAAGGATGATAAGAAATTCGGTCAGTTTTATATAAAGCTGGATGTCGAACACAATTACGCCCTTTTGGAAGATGTTCCTCACTATGACTTTACGGCAGCGAACCTGTACCGCAAATACGGCAGGGATTGGGCTGAAAAAACTGTCGAGCAGGATATTAAGCGTTTGAAATACTGCCATCTCAATACCATCGGGGCCTGGTCGGATTACGAGATTGCCGCTCAGAAGAAAGTGCCTTATACCGTGATGCTCCATTATGTTTACGCTTTCGCCGCGCCGAAAATGCCTGACCCATTCGACCCGGAAACCCGCGCCGGTCTGCGTAAAGCAATGCGGGAATATCCGGTGCCTTTTAAAGATGACCCCTGGTGTCTGGGTGCCTTTGTAAACAATGAGCTGCATTGGGAGAATCGAGCTACTGAGCTGGTTCCGGCTATTTTGGGTTATGACCAGAGGAACGCCGCGGTAAAAAAAGAGACCACCGAAGTCAAAAAGGTTTTCCGTGACTGGTTTAAGGAAAAATACACCACTATCGAGGCGTTTAATAACGCGTGGAAAACGAGTTTTACCACATGGGACGATTTACTGAAAGTTACCGACGTATCAGTATTCAGAAATGCAAATTCCGATGACTGTTCCGCGTTAGCGACGCTTTTCGCCGATGCGTTCTATAAGATGGTTAAGGAAGAATTGAAAAACTACTCTCCAAATATTCTTTATCTTGGCAGTCGTTTTCATGTCGCTCCGCCGGAAGTCATTAAGACGGCAGCTAAATACGCGGACGTAATCAGCGCTAATATTTACTCATACAGCCCTTATGTAGGCAGATATGGTGTTACGGATAAACCCGTATTGATTACCGAATTTCATTTTGTCAATACGGCCGGGAGTAATCTTGGCGGCGGTTTGCGCAGTGCCCAGGATGCCGTTCAGCAGGGACGTTTATTAAGGGCTTATATTGCCGAAGCGGTTAACAATCCTCAAATTATCGGCGCTCACTGGTTTCAGTGGCGAGACCAAAATGTCGGCGGTCGTTATGACGGCGAAAATTATGACGTCGGATTCTTCGATATAGTGGACATGCCCAATGAGGAACTGGTTCGGGCTGCCGAAGAATCCGGACGCAACCTTTATAACTGCATCAAATAACCAAAGGAGTGAAATATGAGCGAAATGGATAAAACTCCGCAAGGGAGCACGGCTGCTTCGAGCGGCAAGCTGAGTTTCAAAGAAAAGTTTTCGGTGGGCACCGGCGGCCTGACCGTTTCTCTCGGCAACCAGAGCGTCCGCACAACCGGCCAGGCGGTGTTGAATATGATTCTCGGTATCAACGCCTTCTGGGTGGGCGTTGTACTGGCCATTCCACTGTTGTGGGATGCGATCACCGACCCGATCATGGGGAACATCTCCGATAATTTCCGGTCAAGATTTGGCAGGCGGCGGCCGTTTATTCTGTTCGGTGCAATTCTGATGGGGCTGACCTTTGCCAGCATCTGGTTGATTCCAATGGAATGGAGCGATGCAGGTAAATTGACATGGTTCCTTACCACCAGCTTGTTGTTTTACACGGCTTACACCATTTTCTCGGTGCCGTTTATCAGTTTGACCTATGAGATGACACCGGATTATGATGAGCGCACCAGCGTACAGGGCTATGTAACTTTCTGGAACAGGCTTGGCGAGATGACCTATATGGGGCTGATCCCGCTTTCTTTGACCTTCATCGTATGGAAATACGGCTACTCTGATACCAGTGATCTGATTAATCCGGAAAAAATGGAAGGTATCCGTATCTCGGCTGCTATTTACGGTGGAGTCGGCATGACTCTGTTCGGACTTCTGCCGGCCTTCTTTGCCAGGGAACGTAACTATGAACTCAATATCAAGGAGCGCCATGGCGAAAAAGATCCCTTCTGGCGATCCGCCAGGGAAACACTGCAGAACAAAGCCTTTGCTATTTTGTGTACGCTTGCGGTGTTTACTATTATTGCCGGTGTATTTGCCAGCAACATGGACTGGTATCTGTTAATTTTTTATCTGTCTGACGGGGATGTTGCATTGGGGACTCAGTGGAAACTTATTGTGACAATCGGCTATGCAGTTACAGGTATTCTTGGTATTCCTATCATCGTCTGGGTCACCGGGAAAATGACAAAGATCCACGGCTTCATGTTTATCTATGGTATGATGATCCTGAATGCGGTTATTCGCTGGTTCGTCTATCTCCCCGGTCGTTTTGACACAGCCCTTACCTGGAAAAGCTTTCCTGAAATCGGAACGTCCTTTGCTGCCATTGCCAAATCCCTTATCTGGTTGGATCCGTTGACCGGGGGTATGTTCTGGATCGGAGTGGGCGTATTGGGACAATCGTTGATCGCCGACGTCTGCGATGATGATGAAATCAAGAACGGGCACCGCCGCGAAGGCATGTTCGGCGCCATCTACGGCTGGTCAATGAAGGCCTCCTTTGCTTTCAGCTTTGTCCTTATCGGGCTGTTTCTGGAGGGTATTGGCTTTGATCCACAGTGGGGGTCAACCCGATACTTAAAGGTTGATGTCGTTGCTGAGAGTTATGCCGCCGATTCCGCCGACTTTGCGGTTACAGACGATGAATCGGAAACTGTCAATGCTGCTGCACCTGCTGCGGCAGCGGATAATGACGTCTACAAGGTTGGGCTGGAAATCGCTCAGCAACGGATGATTGAGAAAGATGGAACCTGTCTGGCAACCCTGTCTCGCGATTCGAATTTCTCCGACGAAGACAGTCTTATTGTAAACCTGAAAAGCAGTAATACCTCCATCGTAAGCGTGCCTGAAACGGTTACGATTCCCGCCAGACATAAAAAAGCCCGGTTCGAGATTGCTTCAGTGAATGATACCAAAGCAAACGGTACCCGTAGTGCTACAATTACAGCCTGGGTCAAGGGAGGCAAACCGACCAGAGGGCCCATTGATGTGATAGATGATGACGGCCCGGCATTATACACCTGGATTTGGGGTTATGATATGAGCGAAAACGGAGGAGAGCTTGTCGGAACCGTCGCGAGAAACGATAGGACAAGCGGAGACCTGCAGGTAACCTTGAAAAGCAGCAACAGCAAAGATGCAACGGTCCCTTCTACGGTAACGATTCCCGATGGAGCTGAAAGTGTTGATTTTGAAATCACAGCGGTAGATAACGACCGTGTGGATGGTCAGCAGACAGCAAAAACGTTTTTGAACATGCGTCTGGCCATGTGCATCGGCGCCGCCGGCCCGGCTCTGCTTTGTTTTGTCCTTCTGGGCTTTTATCCGCTTAGCAAGGAAAAAGCTGAGGAAAACAGAAAGAAACTGGAAGAGCGGCGCGGTACGGTTTAAGACCGCAGTGCTTTATTGATGTTCGAATAATTGAATCAATTAATCTTAATAAAAATTCGAAGCACGAAATTGTTTCTGCTATCGTATGCCGTTTTCGTTTTCGCTGCTCGTATCGTCCGACGTTTTACGTAAAACGTTACGAGCCGCGAAACCGGCAACCGAATAACGAATTAAATTTTCGGATTTAGCATTCTAAAGTTCTGAGGCATTGTATAATGAAAAAATTTGTACTTTCTAACATCTATTTCGGCGGCGACTATACTCCCGAGCACTTCGGCAAGGAAGTCATGGAAGAAGATATGCGCCTGATGAAGAAAGCCGGCGTCAATATCGCGACAATCAACGTTTTTAGCTGGGGCCAGCTCCAGCCTGACGAAGACACCTGGACGTTCGAGTGGCTCGATGAGGTGATGAATACCCTGGCAAAGAATGGTATTTCAGCGGACCTCGGAACCGCCACGGCCTCGACTCCGGCGTGGATGGCTAAAAAATATCCCGAGATTCTGCCCATCGATAAAAACGGTTTACTTTTTTATCACGGTTCACGTCAGACATTCAATCCCAACAGCCCCAAATACAGAGAGCTTAGCAAAAAGCTTGTCCGCAAAATCGCCGAACGCTACAAAGACCACCCCGCGCTTTGCATGTGGCACGTAAACAACGAGCTGTCGCACTTAGTCAACTATGATTTCAGCGAAATCACAATTAAAAAATTCCAAAACTGGTGCAAAGAAAAATACGGCACCTGTGAAAACCTCAATAACAAATGGGGCCTGCATTTCTGGGGCAACAATATTTACCAGTGGGATGAGCTGATGCCCCCTATGAGAACGGCACACCAGGTCAGCACAACCCTTTTGCTTGAGTGGAAGCGTTTTACCAATGAATGTTATATGGAAGTTGCCCGTGACGAGATCGCCATCCTGCGCGAAGTCACACCCAATGTGCCGATTACCACAAACTTCCTCTACGAGTTTAAGACACTGGACTACTTTGCCTGGGCGGATATGATTGACTTTATCTCGGTCAGTTCATTCCCCGACCCCAAAACCACCACCCATCCGGGCGAAGCTGCGCTCAGCCACGACTTTATGCGCGGCCTGAAAGACCAGCCCTTCGTCTTGCTTGAGCAGGCTCCCAGCCAGGTGAATTGGCGCAAGGTAAACGTGAACAAGAAACCCGGCGTGATGAGACTCTGGAGCTATCAGGGCATGGCTCACGGTTCCGACAGCTTCATGTTCTACCAGTGGAGGGCTTCGGTTCAGGGTTCGGAAAAATTCCACTCCGCTATAGTCCCTCACATCGGAGAGAACTCACGCGTATTTAAAGAAATGACCCAGTTCGGCCGGGAACTGCCCAGCCTCAAAGAGGTGCTTGGCAGCGACGTGCAGGCCGATGTCGCCATTGTACTGGACTACAATAACTGGTGGACGGTGGAGTTTACACCAGGACCTACGGCTTTACTGAAGTATCTGGAAAATTTACAGGCTTACCACTACCCCTTGTTCGAACAAAACATCACGACGGATATCATTTCCTACGACAGGGATATGAGTAAATACAAGGTCGTCATTGCTCCTCTTTTATACATGGTAAAACCGGGCTTCAAGGAATCCGTTGAGAAATTTGTGTCCGAAGGCGGCACATTCATCACCACTTTTTTCAGCGGCGTAGTTGACGAAATGGACAGAGTATTCCAGGGCGGATTTCCGGGACCGCTCAGCGATGTGCTTGGTCTGAAGGTCGAAGAATTCGAAGCCATGAAACCCTACATCAACAACAGCCTTGTGATGAACGACAAGCTGCCCAACGTTTCAGGCCAATTCGAATCCAGACTCTGGTGTGACATCCTGCAGTTAGGCACGGCCCAGTCCCTTGCTGAATACGGAAGCGACTTCTTCAAAGGCACTCCCGCCCTGACGGTAAATAACTTTGGTAAAGGCAAGGCTTACTACGTTGCCACACTGCCCGGCAATGAGTTTATGCGGCAATTCCTCAGGCAGGTTTGTGCTGAGAAGGGAGTCAAACCCGTGCTCGAAGCGACTGAAAAAGTCGAAGCCGTGGTTCGTTCCAACAAAGATAATGAATACCTCTTCGTCATGAATCACAACTACGAGCCTGTGGAAGTGACGCTGCCTGACGCTGAATACTTTGACCTCTTGACGCAGACTACCATGAAAGGCACTATCAGGCTCGATGCCGTGCAACCCGTTGTTTTAAGGAAAAACTAAAAAGGAAGCTGAACATGAGTAAAAAAATACACGCTAAACGAGGCGGTTTTACCCTTCCGGCACAGGCTGGAATGGATGATATTGTTCTGGACCTGGCAAAGCGCTGGGGAGCCGACGCTTTCCGTGACTCGGATGGGACTGTACTTTCAGATTCAATTATGGAGCTTGGCTGGGACATCTACTCGACAATCTGTCTTATCCGCGCAGACCAAAAGTGGAACAGCTCACACCCTGAAGACTGCCAGCAGAAGTACCTCTACTCGGCGCCGCAAGCGGCACGCGAGGCAACAATAAAAATTGACATCATGGCGCGGTATTCGAACGAGCAGTTTAAAATCGACGAAGTACACGACTGCAAAAAATACTGGGAGGTCGTCAACAGGACCACCGGCCAAATCGTTCCTGTTTCCGATTGGGACTATGCCGACGGTATCGTAACCGTCAACAACTGCGCCAAATGGAATATTTACGTCGTCAATTTCCTGGTTTACCAGATATGGGAAACCACTTCGATGTACAACCACATTACGAATAACTGGGACAGGCCGCACCAGTCCGGCATCGACCCCCGGAAGCCTGAAACACGCAAACACATCGCCAGGTTCCTCGACAAGTGGCTGGCAACCCACCCGAACACAGACTGGGTACGCTTTACTTCTATGGCGTATCAGTTCCCGATTATAACTAACCAAAAGCACCAAACGCTCTATCAGGATTGGTATGGCTACTTAGACTGCATGTCCGCCCAGGCACTCGATGAGTTCGAGGAAAAGAAGGGCTACCGCCTCAGTCCCAATGACATCGTTGAAAACGGTTACTTCAACTCCACCGACCGCGTGCCGACCAGGGCCTACCTCGACTGGATAGAGTTCGTCCACGAGTTTTTGGTTGAGTTTTCCGGAGATTGCGTCAAACAGGTTCACGATGCCGGCAAAAAGGCAATCATGTTCTACTGCGACCATCATATCGGCACCGAGCCTTACAAGCCGAAATTCCAGCAAATCGGTTTCGACGGGATAGTAGGTCCCTGCATCAACGGCCGTGAAGTTCGCCGTATCGCCGACATCCCGGGCGAGCTTGTTAAGGAGCTGCGTCTGTACCCATACTTTTTCCCCGTGAATCTTACGAATGAGCCTTCCTTTAAGGAAGGCGGCGACCCTGTCGGCGAGTGCAAGCGCTACTGGATGTGGATTCGCCGTGCCATGCTCCGCAGGCTCGTTCACAGAATCGGTTACGGCGGTTACCTTGATCTGGCGGTTAAATTTCCCGAGTTCATCGATTACGTCGAGGCACAGAGCAAGGAATACTATAAAATTACCGAAAACACCAACTTCACTCCCGTCGAGAACGCGCCCTTCAAAGTGGCGATTCTCAACGCCTGGGGTAAAGCGCGTTCCTGGGGCTTCGACCAGTCCTGGCCTCTCGGCGGTATCACCGAGTCTCTCTCCGGCCTGCCCTTCGACATCGAGTGGCTTTCTTTCGATGACATAAGAGAAAACGGTATTGCCAAAGATATCGGTGTCATCATCAACATGGGCGTTGCCGGCACTTCCTGGAGCGGCGGTCATCACTGGAAAGACCCCCGGATTATTACCGCCATCCGCCAATGGGTTGACGCCGGCGGAGGCTTTCTCGGTGTTATCGACCCTGCCGCCAGTGAACACGGCGGGGCTTATTACCAGTTGTGGGATATCCTCGGCGTTCAAAAAGAAATAGGTCTGTCCAACGGCTGCCGGAAAGTGATTCCCACGGATATCACTAAAGGTCATTTCATAGCCGCTGATCTCGCCGGCACGAATCCCAGCCTCGGTAAGCACGTTCAAAAAATTTATCCCTGCCTCGAGTCCACTCAAATCATCGCTAAAGATGACGAGGGAAGTGTAACAATTGCCGCTAACGATTACGGTAAAGGCCGCGGTGTTTACCTCGCTGGTTTCGAGCTTGGTTCCGAGCAGAACCGCCTCCTGCAGCGCGCCATCTGGTACGCAGCCGGCAGAGAAGACGAAATGACCCAAAAATGGTTCTCAAGCAACATTGAAACCGAAATTGCGGGCTTTCCCCGAACCGGCAAATACATTGTGATTAACAACTCTTACGAGCCGCAGACAACCACAATTACAGACCGGGACGGTAACGAAAAAACTGTCTGGCTCGAAGCCAACGCATCCAAATGGTTTGATTTCGACGGGAATGAGATATAATACACTGACGGCTAATAAAACTACGGAGTAAGAAAATGAACGGTATGGAAAAATTGGCAGTGATAATCATTGTAACTTTATTATATATCGGGGTTTCTTTCGGCGCAGAGATAGCTGATGATGAGCTTGCCTCAATGGAAAAAGCCAATACGCTTTTTAAGAGCAGAGATGGGATTGTCTGCCCCGGATTAAGATTGACCGAGGAAGACATGGCTCAATGGCGTGGTTTGAAATTCGGGATGTTTATTCATTGGGGACTTTATGCCATCCCCGGGCAGGGTGAATGGGTGATGTATAATCAAAAAATCCCCGCAGATGAGTACGTCAAACTGGCCGATGAGTTTAATTCACAGCGATTTGATGCGGACCAATGGGCTCAGATTGCCAAAGATGCGGGGATGAAATACATGGTTTTGACCGCTCGTCACCATGACGGATTTTGTTTATGGGACAGCCCTTCCAGCTACAAGGATTTTACCAGTGTAAAAACAGCGGCCAAACGCGACTTTGTGAAAGAATACGTGCAGGCTTGTCGAGATGCCGGCCTGAAAGTAGGCATTTATTATTCGTTGATGGACTGGCGGTTTCCCGGATACTTTAAACCGAAAGAACTGCAGGAAAATGCTTTGCTGATGAAGGAACAATGCTGGGGACAGGTCGAGGAGTTGTGTACTCGGTACGGTCCGATTGATATCCTGTGGTATGACGGCGGCTGGCTTGCACACCAGGGCACCGATGCCGATGGCGCATGGCTTTGGGGGTCGGTTAAACTCAACCAGATGGTTCGCAAATACAACCCCAAAACAGTCATCAATCCACGTTCCGGCTGGGAGGGAGATTTTAACTGTAATGAAGGAGGTGATACAATTTCAGGCCCGATCATTCCATTCCCGTGGGAAAAATGTTTAAATTTAAACAAAGTATCATGGGGATATCAACCAAAACAGAACCTGATGGGGTACGAAGAAATAATTAATATGCTGCTCGACATATTTACCCGCGATGGCAATGTCTTGCTGAACGTGGGACCAGATGCCGACGGGGTAATTCCGCCTGCACATGTTCAACGGTTACGCCAGGTCGGAAAGTGGATGGCCGAACATGCAGAAAGTATTTACGGAACCCGCGGCGGACCGTTTCAGCCCACGGAGCATTATGGCAGTACCCATAAAGGGAATAAGATTTACGTTCATATCCGAAATTGGCCCCAAGACGGAACAATCACACTGCCTGCAATTGCCCAGACGATACAATCTTCTTCGATATTGACCGGTGGAAAAGTCTCTGTTCAGCAAGATGAAAAATCAATTCTAATTGAAGTTCCGCTTGTTGACAGAAGACTATTGGACACCGTTGTTATACTCGAACTGGATAAACCTGTGACAGCCATTTTGTAACCGTAGAGTTTTAGGGCTGATTACTCAAGGAAAACAGGGATAGAATGACGAAAAATTGAGTTGAAATCGGCATTTACTTAGCTATAAATTGAGTTGTTGTAGCTTATAGAATGAAAGGGGTGTTATGTATAAGATGTATTTGTTTATTGGATTGATTATGGCTGGTATTAATGTAGTAAACGGCGAAACTCCGGATTGGGAAAATGAAGCGGTATTCAGAATCAATAAAGAACCCGCTCACAGCACGATGATGCCCTGCGAAAGTGCCGAAAAGGCCGCCCAGGGAAAGTGGAAGGACTCTAAGTATTACCAGACACTAAATGGCAAATGGAAGTTCAACTGGGCAGGTAAACCTGATAGACGTCCCGCTGATTTTTATAAGCCCGATTATGATGTGAGTACGTGGGACGATATATCCGTGCCTGGGAACTGGCAGATGCAGGGCTACGGAACACCAGTATATTCCACTGGCGGTTATTCGTTTAAGATTGACCCGCCTCGTGTCATGGGCGAGCCTGATGAAAGCCAGTACACCAATTACGAAGACAGGAATCCCGTTGGAAGTTATCGCAGGGGCTTTACCGTCAGCAGAGATTGGAACGGCAAAGAAATTTTCGTCGTCTTTGACGGTGTTGACAGCGCGTTTTATCTGTGGATTAACGGACAGAAAGTCGGCTATAGTCAGGACAGCCGCACGCCGGCGGAATTTAATATTACCAGGTACCTTAAAGAAGGCGAAAATGTAATGGCTGTTGAGGTCTATCGCTACAGCGACGGAACGTACCTGGAGGACCAGGATATGTGGCGGCTTAGCGGCATATTCAGAGACGTATATTTAGTATCCAGGCCAAAGATCTATATCAGGGACTATTTCGCAAAGGCCCAGTTGGATGAGAATTATAAAGATGGGTCACTTATGGTTGAAATTGAATTGAAAAATAACAGCGATACAAAACAAAAACCATCGCAGGTCGAAATGAGCCTGTACGACATCGGCGACAAAAACACGTATTCTTTTTGGGAAAAACTGTTTGGGCCGATGAAAAAAGTTTTCTCAACCGTCAGGTCGGACTCAAATGAAATGCTCGAACCCGGTGAAACTTTGAAATTTACAATGAATTCTCCGGCTATTGCAGAAGTTAAGAAATGGACGGCTGAAACGCCCAATTTGTACAAGCTTGTTCTTACTTCTAAAGATGAAAACGGCAGGATTCTGGAAAGCATGGCCTGTAACATTGGTTTCCGTAAAATCGAAATAATTGACGGAACGCTGCGTGTAAACGGCAAATATGTTTACATCAAAGGTATCAACCGTCACGAGCATGACCCCGAGACCGGCCATTATGTAAGCCGCGAATCGATGGTCAGAGATATTAAAATGATGAAGCGAAACAATATGAATACGACGCGCTGCAGCCATTATCCGAATGTTCAGTCGTGGTATGATTTGTGTGATGAATATGGTTTGTATGTGATTGACGAGGCGAACATCGAATCACACGGCCTGATGGATTACAGCGACAGGTTCAAGGGTCTCGGCAACGACCCTGCCTGGAAGCAGGCACATCTGGACCGTACTGTTAATATGCTCGAACTTAATAAGAATCATCCATCGATTATCATCTGGTCGTTAGGCAACGAAGCCGCCGACGGTATGAATTTCGATGCTACCAGTGACTGGATACACCAAAGAGACCCATCCAGGCCGGTTCAATACGAGGCCTGTGGTACACGAAAAATAACTGATATCTACTGTCCGATGTACCCGTTAATACCATGGTTAATCAAGTATGCTGACGCTAATGACACTTACAGGCCTTTGATTATGTGTGAATATTGTCATGCTATGGGTAACAGCGTGGGTAATCTGCAGGATTACTGGGATGTGATTGAAAGCCACAAATATCTGCAGGGCGGAAGCATCTGGGACTGGGCCGACCAGGGACTGAGAAAGATAGATGAAACTACGGGAAAAGAATTTTGGGCGTATGGCGGCGATTTCGGCGATTATCCGAACAAACAGAATTTCTGCTGCAACGGACTTGTTCAGCCTGACAGAAAACCGAATCCGCACCTGGCTGAAGTTAAAAAGGTCTATCAGGAGATTAAGGTGCGTCCGGTCAACCTGGAAAAAGGCGAATTTGAGATTCAGAACAAATATGTCTTCAGAGATATTCAGGGTTATGTGAACTTAAGCTGGGAAATAACCGAAAACGGAAAGGTGATTAAGAGCGGCAGGATGGATATGCCGTCTGTGCCGCCGGTGACAACCAAACCGATTACACTGAACTACGATAAGTCAGTATTTGGCGGTGAAGGCGACTATTTGATTAAGATAAACTTTACATTGGCGCATGATACCACATGGGCGAAGAAAGGTTATTTGATTGCGTGGGACCAATATGCCCTGAATGAATCATTTGCACAAATACCCACAAAGTCGAAAAAGCCTGATTTATTAAAAGTCACTGACTCGGATGATGACGTGAAAATCGCTGGTAAAAATTTCTCGGTTACTTTCAGCAAAAGCAAAGGAGCCTTGATATCACTTGAGAACAAGGGCAAAGAAATGCTCAAATCTCCGCTGGTTCCAAACTTTTGGAGACCGCCTACGGATAACGATAGCGGCCCCAATGCCGGCGGCAGTAGAATGCCGCAACGATTAGGTATCTGGAAGGACGCTGCTGCCGGCGCCGAGGTTGCTTCTTTTGATATCGAATATCCCAGGTATAACCAAATCAAACTTAGAATCGCATTAAAAACCGCAGCCCAGGGCAGTATGTTTGTAAGCGAATATACGATTTTCAGTGACGGTCGAATACTGGTTGAAAATGTATTAAAAGCAACAGAGGGTGCTCCCGACATTCCAAGGGTAGGTATGCAGATGGCGGTTGTCGATTCGATTGATAATATGCGGTGGTATGGACGCGGTCCGTGGGAAACTTACTGGGACCGCAAAACAGGTTCTGCTATCGGGATATACAGCGAAAAGATATCCGAGCCGGTACACCAGTACATTGTCCCGCAGGAAACAGGTAATAAAACCGATGTCCGCTGGGCTGAATTAACAGACGATTCGGGCAGCGGTTTCAAAGTTAAGGGTATCGGGCCGCTAAGTGTAAGTGCGTGGCCATGCTCGATGAATGACATAATAGAGGCTAAACACCCGTATGAAATCCCCGAGAGAGAGTTTAACACTGTAAATATCGATTACAAGCAAATGGGTGTTGGCGGCGATAATAGCTGGGGATACAGAACTCATGAGGAATACACACTTCCAGCAAAGGAATATGAATATAAATTTATAATAGAACCTGTCAGCTAACAGTTATGAAAGAAATCCAATTGCATTGTATCTCGACGTTAATCCTCTGTGCTTTGGCGTATGCCGGTTCGGTGCCTGTTGCGCCGGCTCCGAATCCGCAGGGACAGCCGCAGCCGAAATTCGGGTTCGAGGGACGCAATTTTGTTTTTGACGGAAAACCGGCGGTCATTATTTCCGGCTCAGTTCACTATCCGCGTATTCCAAGGGCTTACTGGCGTGACCGCATGAAAAAGGCCCGTGCGATGGGACTCAATACTATCAGTACTTATGTATTCTGGAATGCGCATGAGAAAACGCCCGGCGAGTTTGATTTTTCCGGCAATCTTGATGTGGCCCAATTCTGCCGGGTCGCTCAGGAAGAAGGACTGTGGGTAATCGTACGGCCAAGTCCTTATGTTTGTTCGGAGTGGGATTTTGGCGGACTGCCGCCGTGGCTTTTGAAAGACCCTAATATGGAAGTGCGTACCAGCGACCCAAAATTTACCGAAGCGACGGGGCGTTACCTGAAAGAAGTCGGCAAGCAGCTCGCGCCGCTGCAGGCTTCTAAGGGCGGTCCGATTATCATGGTGCAGGTTGAGAACGAGTATGCCGTTTTCGGCGAGGACCGCAAATATTATGAAACGATCAAGGACCAGACGGCTGCGGCATTCAGCGATGTGGTGCTCATCCGCTGTGACTGGCCTCGCGATGATACCATAAAAGGGGGACATCTGGATGGCGTGCTGTCGACAATGAATTTCGGTGACAATCCACAATGGGCTTTTGAGCAGTTTGACCGGTTCTATCCGGATTTGCCGCGGATGTCCGGCGAGTTCTGGACGGGATGGTTCGACCACTGGGGAGCGCCGCATCACACAACCAGCGGCGCTGAAAAAGCCAAGCTTATCGACTGGATGCTGGAAAACGGGATATCGTTTAATCTGTATATGTTCGTCGGCGGAACGAACTGGGGATTTACCGCAGGTGCGAACTGGTCGGGTAAATACAGTTGCGATACGACCAGCTATGACTACTCAGCGAATCTTCACGAGGCGGGCAACCCTGCTGAAAAGTTTTATGAATTTCGTGATGTAATCTTGAAGCATCTGCCGGAAGGGACAAAGCTGCCCGAACTGCCGGAACCGATAGGACGCATTGAGATTCCGGAAATTAAGATGACACAGATGGCATCATTTATGCAGTTACAAACAAAGCCCTGCAAGGTGGAAACTCCTACGTATATGGAAGCGCTGGATCAGGCACAGGGGCTGATGTTATATCGCACACATATCAAAGGCCCTAAGAGCGGCACGCTTGAATTCGCGACGGTCAAGGACCGGGCGTTCGTGATGCTCGACGGCAAACGTGTCGGGACGCTGGATAGGCGGCTGGATAACCAACGAAGATTAAGAGTCGATATCGGCGATGGTGTCGTTATGCTGGATGTGCTGGTTGAGAATATGGGGCATCTGAACTTTTCCCGTAACTTGATTACAGACCGCAAGGGTATTGCCGGTGAGGTAAAACTAAATAATGAAGTATTGAGCGGCTTGCCCGCTGCGGCGGGCTGGGAAATGTATTCATTTGAGCTGGATGATTTGAGCGGGTTGACATTTGAGGCCGTTGAATCGCCCCAAGATGAGATGCCGTATTTCTATAAAGCGACGTTTAACATCGATAAGACCGGCGACACGTTTCTGGACATGCGCGGCTGGGGCAAAGGCATGGTTTGGGTCAACGGGTACAATCTCGGTCGATACTGGCAAATCGGGCCGCAGCAGACACTTTACATGCCTGGCTGCTGGCTGAAGAAAGGAGTCAACGAAATCATCGTGCTTGATATTGAACCGCGCGGGCATTATACAGTTAAAGGCCTGACCGAACCGGTTTATGAGCTTCAGACAGCAGTCAATTTGAAATACTATCGCAAACCGGGGCAGAGCGTAAAACTCGACGTGAAAGACGTTGTTGTCGAAAGTTCTTTTAAGCCGGGAGCGACCGAGCAGAAAGCGAATTTCGGCAGGACAGTCCAGACGCGGTATATTTGTATTGAAACACTGAACTCTCAGGCCAATGACCAATATGCGTCGATTGCGGAAATTCACATGCTCGATGCCGCGGGCCGGAAAATCGACCGCAATTCATGGAAGGTGGTTTATGCCGACAGCGAGGAGTTGGTTGGTCAGTCCGGCGGTGCAGATAACGTAATCGATGACCAGCCGGTAACAATGTGGCATACGCAGTGGGAGGGCGGCAGCACACCGCCGCATCCGCATCACCTGGTGCTTGATTTGGGCAAGGTGCAGGATGTGTCGGCGTTGCTTTATCTGCCGCGGGCCGACAGCCGAAACGGACGGATCAAGGATTACCGTATCTACGCTCGAAAAACATTGTTTGACGGTCTTGGCGAAAAGTAATCAGCAAGTCTGAAGGTGTCTGATATGTCGGGCTTCGTATGTAAAAAAGCTTGCAATTGCAACAAAATTCAAGTATCTTATATGGCCGTAAAACTTGCTTTATATTGGATTTTGGGTGGTTTTATCCATTAGCCGAAAGAAAAGCTTAATTTAAGGGGAACAGCGGCACAATGCCGCGTTATTGTCGCAAGCCATATCATTATATAGGTAATCGTTTAGAAAACAGGAGGCATACAATGGTTCAAAAAAAGACAGCCGCCGTAATCATCAGATTGATTTCCTTTCAGCTCACAATATTGGCCATAGTTACTCTAATAAGTGGGTGTGATGCTCAAAATAAAAACGCCGCCACAGAAACTGTTGCTGTACTGCAAACAGAAATGGTAACCGAGAACATTGCCGCTGATGTCCAGACTGTTGAAGACTGGCAAAATCAGAATGTTTTGCATATCAACACGGTAAAGCCGCATTCGACGATGGTGGTGTCCCGATATATCGGGAAAGCTGCGGCGGTGAAAATGGATCGCAACCAATCCGACCGCGTTCAACTGCTCAACGGCGACTGGAAATTTCACTGGTCCGCCCAGCCGTCGGAACGCCCGGCTGATTTTTACAAAAAGGAGTTTGATGTCAGTGGCTGGAAAACCATTCCGGTCCCGTCGAACTGGCAGGTCCAGGGCTACGGCGTACCGATATATACGAACGCCACGTATCCGTTTAACAATGATAATCCGCCGCGAATTATGGACCCGGTGCAGGATGATTATACGAAAAGCAAGCTGCCGAATCCGGTGGGCAGTTACCGGCACCAGTTCCAGGTCCCGAAGGATTGGAAAGGCATGCAGATTTTCCTGAAATTCGAGGGCGTTCAGAGCGCGTTTTACCTGTGGGTCAACGGCCAAAAGGTCGGATACTCGCAGGGCAGCATGACCCCGGCGGAGTTTGATATAACACCGTATGTCAAAACAGGAACTAATACACTGGCAGCCGAGGTATATCGATGGAGTGACGGAAGCTATCTGGAAGACCAGGACTTCTGGCGCATCAGCGGTATCTACCGTGATGTCGTTCTCTATGCTCAACCCCGACAGGCCATACGCGATTTCTTCATCCTTCCACGCCTGGATAAAAGCTACAAAAAAGGAACGCTTGATATTTCCGTTCTGGTTAATAACGTTTCATCAGGTACAAAGAAAGTGAAAATAGATGCCCAGTTATTCGATGCTGACGGCAAAAAAGTTAAAAAGATTTCCGGAAGTGTCTCGATTGAACCGGCGGGCAGTCAAACGGTTAAACTCATCCTGGACGCCGGCGAGGTTCATCTCTGGTCGGCGGAAATACCCTATTTATATACGCTGCTTATCACCACTTCAGCCGGGGAATCAACTTCCTGCAAAGTCGGCTTTCGTACCGTTGAAATTAAGGACTTGCAGGTGCTGGTCAACGGCAGGCCTGTAGAATTCCTCGGCGTCAATCGTCATGAAATCGACCCTGACCGAGGACGTGTGATGACCGAAGAAATGATGGTCAAAGACATCCTGATTATGAAGCGCAATAACATCAATATTGTTCGTACCTGTCATTATCCGGATACTCCGCGATGGTATGAGTTATGTGATTATTACGGCATATATATAATGGATGAGGCTAATGTCGAATCGCACGGGATGGGCTATGACGACCGCTCGCTCAGCCGTGACCCCTCCTGGCGTGCGGCCCATGTCGACCGCGGTGTGCGGATGGTCCAGCGCGATAAGAACCATCCCTGCATTATATTCTGGTCAATGGGTAACGAAGCGGGCCCGGGCGAGAACTTCAAGTACCAGCGCCAAGCGATGCTTGCAATCGATTCGTCCCGTCCGGTCCATTACGAGGGCAACAGTGACTGGGGCGATGTGTACAGCAGGATGTACCCCAGCCTGGGGACGCTGATTAACTATCCACAGAGTAATCCGACCAAGCCGTTTTTTGTCTGCGAGTACGCTCATGCAATGGGCAACGCCCTGGGTAATCTGAAGGAGTACGTTGATTTGTATCGTCAGGAGAAATCACTCATTGGCGGGTGCATCTGGGACTACGTGGATCAAGGCCTTCGTGCACGATACAGCGATGACGGTGTTACCGCTGTTGTGGCTCCGTTCGGGGGCAATGTGGAACCGGGCGATAAATGCTTTATCGGCTATGGCGGCAGCTTCGGCGACAGGCCCAACAGTTTCGACTTCTGTATGAACGGCGTGGTCACTTCGGACCGGCGCGACACGGCTAAACTGCGAGAGGTCAAGTATCTGTATCAGTCCATTTGGGCCGATGTGGTCGATGCGGCGACGGGCAAGATTACTATTCGCAATGAGTATGATTTCATTGACATGGATAAGTTTACCTGTGACTGGGAACTTACGGCTGACGGCAAGGTAATCCAGTCGGGACGGTTACCGATGGGCTCGATTCCCGCAGCGACATCGAAAGAATTTACCGTGCCCTTTGAGCCCGTCACTCCCCAGCCCGGCGTCGAGTATTTTGTTAACCTCAGTTGGAAACTGGCACAGGATACGTTGTATGCGAAGAAGGGCTTTGAGCAGGCCTATTACCAATTCCAGCTCCCTGTCACCACTGAGAAAGAGTGGATGACCAAAAGCCCACCTCCAAAGGTCGAAAATCTCAACGATGGTGTGAAGGTTTCAGCCGGTCCGACGGAAGTTGTTTTCAGCAAAGGAACTATTGCATCACTGAAATTGAACGACAAGCCCATCATCACGGATGCAGTTGATGGCCCGGTCTGCAATATCTATCGTGCCCCGGGCAATAATGATAGATTCCCCTGGGTATGGATGGGGCTGGATACCTTCGTTCAGGAAGTAAACGATTACGATGTGCAAATGGTGGATAATGTTTGCGTCGTGACGGCGCAAACAAAGTACACATCCAGAGCCTTTGAGTACACCGTGTTGTCACGATGGTGTGTCGACGGCAACGGTATTATTGTCTGTGACAACAGCATTGATCTGACGAAAGGTCCGAGTGTGCTGCCCCGCGTGGGATTTGCTATGAAGGTCGCCGGTGACTTGACGCAGGTTGAATATTTTGGCCGCGGGCCGTTTGAAAACTATATGGACCGCAAAGCCGCGGCCAGGTTCGGCCTGTATCAGACTACTGTTAAGCAGATGTACGAACTTTATCAAAAACCGCAGTTCTGCGGCAGCCGCTCGGACGTGCGCTGGGCTGCTCTGAGCAATAAATCCGGTAAAGGCGTTTTGTTTGTGGCTTCGGACCGGATGGATTTTCAGGCGTTGGAATTTACCGAAAAGGAACTGGCCTCGAAAAGGTATCCCTGCGATCTGGTCCCGGACGGCAAAATGGTGGTCAGCCTGGATACGGGCCTGACCGGTCTTGGCGGGGCCAGTTGCGGTCCGGCAACTCTGCCGCAGTACCGGTTGAGACCCGGCCATTACAGCTTTCGTTATCAAATTCAACCGTACGATGGTGCAACCGATGCATCGGTTCGCAAGCGTTTTTATCTGACCGAGCCGCCGAGGTTCGAATCGCTGCCCGGCGGTAAAATCAACCTTGTCTGCAGCGACCCGAAGGCTCAATTGCTCGTGTCATATGGTGCACCGGAACTATTTAAAACGTACGCCGAAGGCAGCGTGCTCGAGCATGACGGAATCATCTACGCCAAGACGCATAGAGATGGGTTCATCCCGGCAGTGGCTATGATGACGTATCAGCGTCCGGAACTTGACCGCAGCGACTGGACAGTCACCGTTAACTGCGAAGAGCCGGGACAACCTGGAGAATACGCTATTGACGGCTATTATGATACGTTTTGGCACACACGCTGGATTGACGAGCCAAATCACATCCACTTTATCGAGGTGGATATGAAAAAGACGATGCCGCTAAAGGGCTTTACATATATGCCGCGTCAGGATAGAGGGCGGAACGGCAATATCGCCGAATACGAATTTTATGTCAGTCAGGACGGCCAGGAATGGCAAAAAGCGGCGTCCGGTGCCTTCGAGTACCCGAGAGGAAGAAGGGGATGGGGAAGAGATTCTCGTCTGAAGACAGTCGAATTTGAAAATCCGGTCTCTGCGCGGTACTTCAAGCTTGTCGCACTGTCGGCGAGCAATGGCAGAGAATTTACCAGTGCCAGCGAAATCAGTGTATTGGTCGATAGTAACGAGCCTGAAAAATAAACGCCTGTTATTATTTTACAGAAATACTTTGTCCAGGTATTGAGGGGCGTCGCTGTAAGGAACCTGTATTCCGGAGGCGATGTCATACAGGGCTTCATGGCTTTTTCGTGCTGCGTCACATAACGGCTCATAGGGCCGGCTGCAAACATCGAAAAAGCCTATGTTGTAATTTTCTCCATCGAAACGTCCCAGTGCCGACTGGTCGTAGAGAATAAACCAGTGTGTGCCGACACAGTACGGATTGGCGGCGGCATCTTCGAGGTAGATGCGGTATGCCTTGCCGCGGTCAGCCTGGGTAGCGACCCTGCCGATACCCGAAGCCGGCATGCCGGCATCCAGTGCTCCAAAGTGCCATTCACCGATTATGACCGGCATTTTCAGTTCTTCATGGATTTTTTTCACGGCGTCTGAGGGGATTTTATCCCGATAGAAATTCATACTGAACACATCGAACGTTTTCATTCCTTCCATAGCCCATTTAGGCGGAATTGTGTAGTAACGAATGCCCAGGTTCAGGTGCTTTGAATCCACCTTTCGGCAGTGTTCCTGCAGGGTATCGAAGAGGCGCTTAACCATTATTTCGGAGAAGGCCTCGAGGTCTTCGGTGGCTTTGCCGGCCAGCGGCCGGGTCCATTTACCGCCGGCTGCATTTTCTAAGGTAGCTGAAGTTTGCCATGCCGCAGCGAATGCCGCGTCCGTGGTGTATCGCTGCTTTAGGAAATCGGCTAATGCTTTTCGTGATAGACAATCCGGTGTATTGAGCAGCATTCCGACAGCGGGCAATTCGGAAGAAAAAGCCCATGTCGGCTCATTCATCATGAAGTATCCGATTAGAGCGGGGTCTTCGGTGGTGTCTGCAAGCTGCCGTGCGTAATCGGCGGAATCTTTTTCAAACGCCGGGTCGAAGACATCCGGGAAGTCCCGATAGATGTTTTTGGTTTGTCTCGGACGAAAACGCAGCGGACGAACATACGGAAATTCGGCCCGGCTTGCGATGTCCCATTCGGACCAGTTGCCGAAAGTGTTAAAGCCGATTTTTCGCAGTTGAGCCAGTGCGATCTGTTCCCACCCCTGTTCCCATTTATCCGGCCCCAGTGCCCTAATCATATTAACTGTTATATAACTAAGGGAAGTATCCGAACGATACGCCGGTGCGTATGGACCGTGTCTGTCTGGCTTCCACGCCAGAGCGCTTTCCAGATCCTTGATGTTCGCCGACTCATCGACTCGAACACAATCAACACCCGCCGACCAGAATGCGAAACCGTCAGGGTCAACCAGCCACCATCGCGAGCCGTCGTATTCCGTTCGGAAAAAACCGGTCGCAGTGAACTGCTTGTTTTTCCAGCCGCCCCATTTTGAAAACTGGCCGGGCCATTTTTGTTCAGGTGCATCTTTTAGTTGTGACTGTATCCGCCGGTTTACCTCTTCAACACTTTTACTCTTTTGGGGCCACGAGCGTGTTGCGCTTTGTCCCAGCTCGTCGAGCAATTTTCCTTTCGGCAAAACGAGATCGGTCATAACAGCAACGTCATTTTTTATTGCTGTCAACGGTGTCATACACCAGCGAACCGGATGGTTCCCTTTTCGAATCACCTTCAATGTCATTCGGTCGACATCGGCCAGATTGACACGCTGGCCGTCACATTGTGGTTTCAGCCAGGCCCCTTCGCGTTCAGCACGCCAGAGATTCATATCGACGAGACTCAGAGGAAAACGCAGCCTTGCCGAACACTGACAAAGCAGGCCGTATCGCAGGGAAAAGGCCGGCCCGTCCGCTCCTTCATGCAGAGTTATATTAAATACGGCCAGGTCCTCACCATCCAGCAGCATATTAGACGTCAGGAAACGAATATCCACCAAAGCCCCTTTGGCAAAGGTGTACTCCAGCCCGTCTCCGGCGGCATTGGCGACATACCATTGGGCACCGTCAATCAGCTTCACTCCATCTGTACTCTTCAATGAGCCAAGCCTGGTCGGCGCCAGTGTCAAACCTTCTGGCACAGGTGAAGTCCCAAAGGCTCGCGAACAGCCGTAAAGGACCAATCCGCTGGTTAGGGTGGTTAGAAAATCCCGCCGTGAAAATGATGTGTAATCAGGCTGTTCGGGATGATGTGTATTTAAGCTCATTTACTTCCCCTTTCAGTTGAGTAAAACTGTTTACACATACTCGAGCTTAACTATATAGGCAGTATTTGTCGGTGTCAATATTTACTTACTCTGACTGTTTTCTGGCAGCTTGGGAAATTACGGCTGAAGCCACATTGCCCTGAAGGTTTTTTTCTCCGGTACTGTCAAATGTTTGTTCAGACACGATTTATCGTCGAGCATTTCGTCCTCCATGCATTCGGAAGCATCAGAGACCGGTACAATCAAACTTCCGTCATCGCTGAGAAGCAGCAGTTTGCCGGAATTTTTAAATGGGACTAATGCTTCGGGAGTAAAGTTGTTACCTGCCTCTATTTTTCGGACGAGAACAGGTTGGCTTTCTTTTATGCCCGACCACTTATACAAGACAAATTCCGAATTTTCATTGTGCGGCCCGGCAATAATAAAATATGCCTTGTGAAAATCGGAATACTCCATTCCTCTAATTCCTAATCCTCCGAGGTTCCAGAGAAGCGGTTCTCCGAACAACGGTTTTTGGCCTTTTTCAATTATCTTGTCTGGATTAACCAATGGTATGACAAGAGCATACCGGTCTGGATTGCCGTTTATAGACAAGCGTGGATTCCTCATTCCTATATATATAGTTTTGCCGTCACTGGATGCGCAAAGGGCCTCAATATTAAATCCTTTTTTCTTGGGTGCGAGCTTTAACTGTTGCTTTTTATCAAGTTTCGCGTCAAATTGTACTGTACGCTCTAAATCCATGCCTGATATTTTAACTGAGTCAACAAGCTCGTTAACCAGTGTTTTGCATACAGTACCAACGGGGCTGAAAATAACAGTTTGATTTTCTATCTTGAATGAGAGAGCGAAAAACTGGTATCGGCCCGGACGCATCTTGCCGTCTTTGTTTCTTCCGTGAGAGGTAATAAAATATATCCGATTGCCGATTATTGTTGCCCCTTCAATATCAGCCTCGGGGTAATTAGGATCGACATCGAGTAACATTGTCAGGTCATAACTGCAAATCGGCCCGGTGGTGGAATCCGTTTTGTAAACTCTGATAATATTGTTTTCATCGTCTGCTGCTACAAACATATTCTCATTCAAAGCCACGCCAGCCGAAGTGTCACTGGTCCCATAAAAAACAAGATCGGCATGGTTACTACTTTCAGCAACGCCAGCCATCAAAAAAAGTGAACAATATAATAACACTGTTTTCATTGTTTTTATTTCACCTTGGAATATCCAAATAAATGCGCATCACCGCACACGCTACAGAGACATTATTAGCCAAACTGCCGGTCGGCCTGTAATGATTATAACTCAAGCGTTAGTAAACTGCAATAAGTCCCGGCTTGGGCAGCCATAAGCCCTTTATCTTAAAGATGTTACGAATATACAGCAGCTGCACGTCGCTAAACAATAAAAAGGCAGAATAGAAAGATGTTTTTTTGGATATTAGTTTTGTCTTCGGGTACAATGCTTTCAATTGTTATGAACGACATAAATAGAAAGGATTTTGGAATGGATATAAACAAGCGTATAATTCTCGTCGTAGTTATTTGGATTGGAACAGGAGTGTTCAGCTCTTTAACGGTTGCCGCTTATCGTGCGCCTGGGAAAAATAAAGTTATGAACAAAGATAAAACGGGATTTACGATAGTTACAGATGGGGGATTGACACGTCTTGAAGTGTGGAATGAGAACATAGTCCGCATACTACATACTCCAATGCGAGAATTGCCGAAGGAATCGAGCTTAGCTGTCATAGCCGAGCCTGAAAATGTCAAGTGGCGGATTCAGGATAAGGACGATTACATTCTGCTGAAAACCTCGCAGATTCAGGCGCAGGTTGATAAAGCGACCGGACGAGTTCGTTTGCTGAATTCAAAAGGAGAAGTAATTCTTGCTGAATCTGAAAACGGCACTTCCATAAAGCTGGCGACGGTTGGCGGCGAGGCAACATATAGTATAGAGCAGGAATTCGAGCTTGGCCGGGGAGAGGCTATTTACGGACTGGGCCAGCATCAGCAGGGGGCTATGAATTACGTCGGGACGAACGTGCATCTGCAGCAAAAGAATATGGAAGTTGCTGTGCCGGTTCTGCTTTCGTCCAAAGGTTATGCTGTCTTGTGGGACAATCCAGCAGTAACCAACGTGGGCTTAGGTGCAGGCCAAAAACAGATTATTCCGTCAGGTTGCCTTTATGATGAAGAAGGTAAACCCGGTGGTTTGACCGCGCGATATTACAGGGGAGAGAATTTCAGAGAACTCATTGACACTCGAATAGATTCGGAGGTAAATTTCGAGTGGAGCCAGACTCCGCCTACCGGTGTGCCGCACGACCATTACAGTGTACGCTGGACAGGTTTTATCGAAGCCCAAGAGGAGGGAGAATACACTATTTTCGCATCGACAGATGATGGTGTGCGTGTTTGGATTGACGATAAACAGGTAATTAACGATTGGACTACTCACGGGGTGGAAACCTTCAGTGCAAAGTTTAACTTCGCCGCAAACAGCAGACACAGCATAAAAATGGAATTTTTCCAGGGCGGGGGCGGCGCAGCGGCTTATCTGGAATGGCAAATGCCGGCGAAAAAAACGGCTGTAGTGTGGTCGTCCGAAGCGGGCAGTGCGGTGGATTATTACTTTATGTATGGACCGGAGCCGGACCGGGCGATTTCCGCGTACCGGCAGCTTACCGGCGGCGTTCCGATGTTTCCCAAATGGACGTGGGGATTCTGGCAATGCAAAGAGCGCTATAAAAGCCAGGAGGAATTGCTGGGAGTTCTGGCTGAATATCGCAAACGCAAAATTCCGCTGGACGGTATCATTCAGGATTGGCAATACTGGCAGGGGGGCCAGTGGGGCTCTCACGAATTTGACCCGAAACGTTATTCCGACCCTGCTGAAATGGTAAAGACCGTTCATAACGCCAACGCGCATATCATCGTTTCTGTTTGGCCGCGTTTCGACCTGGAAACCGACAATCTCGCCGAGATGGAAAAAGCCGATGCCATTTATCCGCCTGTTTATACAAATGTTTACCCAGCGGGCGGAACCAAGTGGTATGACCCTTTTAATCCCGAAGGACGCCGTATCTATTGGAAACAGATAAAGGAAAGACTCGGCTCTCTCGGTTTCGACGGCTGGTGGATGGATGCCAGCGAAGCGGAGCTTGGCGGCAAATGGGGCGAGATGAGAGACTTGAAAACGGGCGCAGGTTCCGGCGCCAGAGTTTACAATGCCTATCCTCTGATGCACAGCAGCGGTGTTTATCAAGGCCAGCGTGCCGACATCCCCCACAAGCGGGTATTTATCCTTACTCGTTCTGCGTATGCCGGCCTGCAGCGTAACGGCGCTGTTACCTGGTCGGGTGACATCGGAGCCACCTGGGACATCTTTGCCAAACAGATTCCGGCGGGGCTGAACTTCTGCGCTTCGGGGATACCGTACTGGAATACCGACGTCGGCGGTTTCTTCAGCGGTAATCCCGCCGATAGCAGGTATGCTGAGCTGTTTACGCGATGGTTTCAGTTCGGGGCGTTTTGCCCGATGTTCCGCGTACACGGCACCAGCCATGCCAAAGAGATGTGGCGTTTCGACGAAGCCACGCAGAAAATTCTGATAGATTACGACCGCCTGCGATACCACCTGCTGCCGTACATTTATTCGGTGTCCTGGCAGGTTACAAGTAATGATTACACGATGATGCGTCCGCTGGTTATGGACTTCCGGCACGATGAGAAGGTATATAGTATTGCCGACCAGTATATGTTCGGCACTGCGATTATGGTCAATCCTGTTATCCAGGCAGGAGCGTCCAGCCGCGAAGTGCATCTGCCTGAAGGTACGAAGTGGTATGATTTCTGGACGGGTGAATCCTTTACGGGCGGTCAGACTATCGATGCGGCGGCACCTATAGAGACTATGCCTTTGTTAGTCAGGGCAGGAGCGATAATTCCTTACGGCCCGGCTATTCAATATGCGGATGAAAAACCGGATGCGCCAATTGAGTTGCGTGTTTACCCCGGTGCAGACGGCGCCTTTACACTTTATGAGGATGAGGGCGACAATTACAACTATGAGAAGGGTACTTATGCTGAAATTCCAATCCGTTGGGATGAACAAAAAAGGGAACTGACAATTGGCAAGCGTAAAGGGAAATTTCCGGGTATGGTCGAGAAGCGCACATTCAGAATTGTGTGGGTAAGCTCCAATCACGGCGCCGGAATCGCTCCAATTAAAACCGCGGATGCGGAAGTACATTATGATGGTAAATCTGTAAAAGTTTCCGCACTATCAAAGAAGGCTGGTGAATAATAAATAATATCTAGAGCACTTTAAGATTTTATGTTCAGGTTTAGGCCGTTGTGAGGACGAGGCTGGCAAAGAAGATTGCACAGCGATCCCGATTTGT
>JAFGPJ010000396.1 GCA_016936275.1 Sedimentisphaerales bacterium | reverse complement strand
AGGCCGGAAGTCTTTCGCGGGATGAAAGTTCCTGAAATTCTTTTAAGTGGCGACCATGCCAAAATCGCCGAGTGGCGACGCCGACAAGCCCTCGAACGAACGAAAAAGTGGCGGCCCGATCTTTTGAAAAAGATCGAAAAAAGGGAGAATTGACAAATGAAAGAAAAGGAGCAAACGCTGCCCGATAAACCGGTGCAGAAGCCTAAAATAACCCCTGAGACAAAAAAGACCCTCGGACCGGTACCCAATCTCGAAGAGCACGTGGACCCCGAGTGGTGGAGACAAATCTTCAACGCCACATACTTAAAAACCGACGGCGACGTCGTCGACGATCCGCAACTGACCAGCAAAGAAGTGGATGTCTTTTGCGGAATTCTCAATATGGCTCCGACAGACAAGATTCTGGACTTGTGCTGCGGGCAGGGACGAGTGACCCTCGAGCTGGCAAGGCGGGGATTCAGCAACGTCGAAGGAGTCGACCGTTCACACTACCTGACTCAAAGGGGTAAAATCCAGGCGAAAAAGGAAGGTCTCAGCATAAAATTCAGAGAAGGTGACGCCAGGAAGCTGCGTTATGCGACCGACACCTTCGACGTGGTAATGATTCTCGGCAACAGTTTCGGCTATTTCGAGACCGTAGAGGACGACATGCGGGTTATCAAAGAAGTCTTCCGCGTTCTCAAGCCCTGGGGAAAAGTGCTCATCGATGTCACCGACGGGGAATACCTCAGGAGAAAGTTCCAGGCCCGTTCATGGGAATGGATAGACAAGAAGTTCTTCGTCTGCAGGGAAAGGTCTTTATCTCTTGACAAGCAGCGTCTGATTTCGCGGGAAGTAGTAACGCACGTGGAAAAGGGCGTCGTTGCCGACCAGTTCTACGCCGAGCGGCTGTACACAAAAAAGAGCATCTCCGAGCTGCTTGAAAAGGCCGGCTTTCACGATGTCACCGTTCACGGACAGATCTCCAGCGACTCGGCGCGCAATCAGGACCTGGGGATGATGGAAAAGAGAATCATCGTCACAAGCGTCGTCCGCAAAGACTGGGCACAGAGAAAACGGAAGAAAGAGTTCAAGAACGTCACCGTTCTGTTCGGCGATCCCCGCAAGCCCGACCCCCTGAAACCGCTGCGCGTTTTCGACGACGACGACTTCTACACCATCGACCAGCTCAAAGATGCGCTGCGCGAGCTGGACGGCTATCGGTACTCCTATCTGAACAATCACGACACGCTCTTCAACGACCTGGTCAAGTTTGGCACGAAAACGGATTTCGTCATGAACCTGTGCGATGAGGGCTACAACAACGACCCCCGCAAGGAGCTGCATGTCCCGGCCCTGCTGGAAACACTCAACATTCCGTACACCGGCGGCGGCCCGCAGTGCCTTGCCTTCTGCTACGACAAGTCGCTCGTCCGCGGAATCGCCAATGAGATGGCCATCCCGGTCCCTTCGGCATTCTTCATCAAGCCCGAAGACAGCACGTTCGACCTGCCGATAGGATTTCCGGTAATCGTAAAACCCAACTTTGGTGATTCGAGCTTCGGTATCACCCAGCGAAGCGTAGCTTACTCCGTCGAGCAGCTTGTCAACGCAATCTCCGAAATCAGGGAAAAGTTCGGATACGAAAAGCCGGTCCTGGTCGAAGAATTCCTCACCGGCATAGACTTCACCGTCGGTATCATCGGTAATCCTCCCGAATCGTATATGGTCCTGCCAATCATTCAGGAAGATTATTCGGCCCTGCCGCCCGAGTTGCCCAGAATCTGCGGGTATGAGGCCAAATGGATGCCCGATTCGCCCTATTGGCAAATCAAGTCAATCCCGGCGAACCTGCCGGACGACGTCGAGAAAGTTGTCGTCGAGTGCTGCCTGAAGCTTTTCGAGAGGCTCGAATGCAGAGATTACAGCCGCTTCGACTGGCGAATTGACGCCCATGGCAACCCGAAGATCCTTGAGGTAAATCCCAATCCCGGCTGGTGCTGGGACGGGCACCTGGCAAAAATGTCAAAACTCGCCGGACTGTCCTACTCACAAATGTTGGGAGAAATCCTCCGTGCCACTGAGGAGCGGCTAAGCGCTCAAACACCAACCGACAAGGTATCAACGAATGGGAATTCCGGCAGAGCGATACAAAGCATTGCGGAGAATCATAAGAAAGCTGAGTCGACGCAAAGTTCCGTCCCCGGCAGCCGGTAGTACCATTGATTGTTAGATAATCGCTGAATAGCAACGCCAAAACACATTTGAGCGAACGAAGAAATTGCGCGCGAACCTGTTGAGATGTTCGAATTAAATCAAAACCAAACTCGTGAAGAAATCAATAATACAAGTGTCAAAATAAAACAAAATGCCTTGACTTGCATATTATACTATAGTAACAATATGACTATATTTTAAATTCCTTTTCGTTTGGTACGGATCGAAAAAACCATCTATACAACGATAGGAGTAGAAAGACTTCTCAGATGGGTGTTATCGCCGAAAAACTTTTTAAATCAACCGGCCCGGTGAACAATAGATTATTTTTAAGGGATGGAGCTTTTCACGATTGGTACAGCTTTGTACTATCATTCCCTCCCCATCTCGTACAACAGTACCTTCGCCGTTTTTCTCTGTCAAACGGTGAAACTGTTCTCGATCCTTTTTGTGGAACGGGAACGACTTTAGTTGAAGCAAAAGAAAATTTAATATCTTCAATCGGGATTGAAGCATCCCCAATGGCTTCCTTTGCATCCAAGGTTAAAACTAATTGGACAAAAAATTTTTTACAATTAAGACAAGCAGGCGAAACGGTCGTGGAAAAGGCAATCCAGTCCTACTCACAACCTGGCCAGCCATTCTTGAAATTTAATCCAGAACAGGAAAAAATCATTCTTTCAGATTCCATAAGCGAATTGCCATTACATAAATGCCTGATTCTCCTTAATAAGGTACAAGCTATAGCTGATTTGGAAATAAGGGATCTGTTACTTTTAGCGTTTGCACACGTTGCGGTCTCGTCTGCAAGCAATCTTAAGTTCGGCCCTGAGGTTGGTGTTAGAAAAAAGAAGAAAGAAGATGCCACTGTTTTTGAGGATTTCTACCATAAAGTTTCTACAATGGCGCGAGACCTTGAATTAGTGGCGAACAATCCGACAACGCCTTCGACAGTAATAACTGGAGATTCAAGACAGGTAAATCTTACAATACCAGAAGCTTCCATCGATGCAGTGATAACTTCTCCCCCTTACCCAAATGAAAAGGATTATACTAGAACAACCAGACTTGAGTCTGTACTGTTAGGGTTTCTAAAAAACAAAAATGATCTGAAAAGACTAAAACAGGCCCTGCTACGATCTAACACTCGGAATGTATACGCTAAAGACTCAGATGACGCCCTAATTCTTGCCGGCTGTACAATAGATAGAATCGCAAAAGAAATAGAAAGAAGAAGAATAGCTTTAAAAAAGACTTCTGGCTTTGAACGCTTGTACCATCGAGTAACACGTTTATATTTTGGTGGAATGAAGCGTCACTTCCAGGAGCTTCAACGTTTTCTCCGTCCCGGTGCAAAGCTTGCATACGTTGTAGGAGACCAGGCATCCTACCTCCAAGTAATGATCCGAACCGGAGAATTACTTGCTGAAATCGCACATGAGATGGGATATGATGTAATCGACTTGGACTTATTCCGAACTCGGATTTCCACTACAACAGGGCAACAACTTCGTGAAGAAGTTTTAGTACTTGAATGGAAAGGTAAAAGGAAAGGCAAGATTGTGAAAGAATCAAAAAGCCGATATGACAAATTAATCGAAAAAGTTTTTTTCAACCATTACACACCCGATGCCTCAGAACTATCTTTTGACCGGGAAGAGTTCGAGCCAGTGGCGAAAGAATTGGGTATTAAGCTGCCAAAAAATTTAGGTGATATAGTGTATTCCTTTAGATATCGAAATTCTTTACCCGAGAGTATCATTCGATTATTGGGAGAAGGTGAGGAATGGATCATACGCTCAATAGGACGTGGTCAGTATAGGTTTGTGAAGAGTCCCATCCATCGAATATCACCAAATCCTCGGCTTGAAAAAATCAAGGTGCTAGATGCAACACCAGAAATTATTCGGCGTTACGCATTAAACGATGAACAAGCACTTTTGGCGATACTCCAATATAATCGATTAATTGATATTTTCCTTGGTATTACGTGCTATTCTCTGCAAAGCCATCTCAGGACAACAGTAGCAGAAATGGGTCAAGTCGAAACCGATGGTCTTTATGTCGGTATAAGTAAACCTGGAACCCAGTATATAGTGCCTGTCCAAGTAAAAGGAAAATCTGATGAAATCGGTATCGTTCAAATTGAACAGGATTTCGCAGTATGTGAATCAAAATTTTCAGAACTTGTCTGTCGGCCTGTCGCAGCAAAACTTATGGAAGATGATCTCATCGCCCTTTTTGAATTCGTAAAATCGGAAAATGAGATATCGATAAAAGAAGAGAAACACTATCGCCTTGTCCCCAACGAAGATCTTTCATCCTCTGAGATTCAGAACTATAGAAACACATAATCCCATTACACACTATGCCAAAAAGGATAGAATTCCGATTATCCTAGGGCAATCTTAAATAATAATGGAGGTCAAAATGAAGGATTTGAATCGACGTGATTTTCTCAGACTTTCGGCCGGCGGTACCATTACAGCAGGACTGTTTTTGGCCGGCTGTGAGAGCGGACTCACTATGCGTTCGACACCTAAAAAACCGCCGAACATTATTTTCCTGCTGACCGACGACCAGCGATGGGACACGATGGGCTGTGCGGGCAATCCGATCATTCAAACGCCGAATATGGACGCAATGGCCAACGACGGTGTAAGATTCACAAATGCCTTCGTAACAACCTCCATTTGTGCCTCCAGCCGGGCAAGCATCTTCTCCGGCCAGTGGACAAGCCGGCACGGAATCAGGGACTTTGTGGCGCATTTTTCGTCGGATGCCCTGGCGCAAACCTATCCCATGCTGCTTCGCGGGGCCGGTTATCGAATCGGCTTTATTGGAAAATACGGCGTCGGAACACAAAATGACCTGCCGGTTGATGGGTATGATTACTGGCGAGGCTTTCCCGGCCAGGGCAAATACGAACACAAAGACCAGGACGGCAACTACAAGCATCTCACGCAGATAATGGGCGAGCAGGCCGTCGAATTCTTACATGGCTGCTCAAAGGACCAGCCGTCCTGTCTTTCGATTAGCTTCAAGGCACCTCATTGCCAGGATGGAGACCCGCGCCAGTTTATTTACGACCGTGCTTACAAAGATTTATATAAAGATACAATCATTCCGGTGCCGGAGAAAGCCGATCCGCATTATTTCGAAGCCCTGCCGGAATTCCTGCGGACATCCGAGGCCCGCAGGCGGTGGGAGATCCGTTTTTCCACGCCGGAGAAGTTCCAGGAATCAGTAAAGAGCTATTATCGCCTTATTTACGGCGTCGATGTTGTCATCGGCAGGATTCGAGAGCAATTGAAGCAGCAAGGTTTTGACGATAACACAGTACTAATGCTGATCGGCGACAACGGTTTCTATCTCGGCGAGTACGGCCTGGCGGGCAAATGGTTCCCGCACGAAGAATCGATCCGCGTGCCATTAGTGGTTTATGATCCCAGGGCCGGCAAAAAGCTCCACGGCAGGGTTTTAGAACAAGTGGCGCTGAATGTTGATATCGCCCCGACGATTCTTGAGCTTGCAGGCATAAAACCACCCAAACTGATGCAGGGCCGCAGTCTCGTGCCGCTCTTACAAGGCAAAAAGCCCAATTGGCGAACCGAGTTCTTTTACGAGCATCCGTTCGAGCACAAAACAATCGCCAAAACTGTGGGCCTCCGCACGCCGGACTACATGTACGCCCGTTACACCGATTATGATTACGAAGAACTGTACGACCTGAAGCTCGACCCAGACGAAACAATCAACCTGGCAAAAGACGAAAAATACAAAAAAACCTTAGAGTCCCTGCAAAAACACTGCAATGAACACGCCCAAAAGGCCAAAGGTACTTAACAACAACTATATAATTGGGAGAGGCAAAAATGGAAAATAAGAATAATCAGAATCGTTGTCCGAAATGCAGTAAAGAGAATCCTGATAATGCTCGATTCTGTAACGCTTGTGGTTGCTCACTAATGCAAACACCGGAAGTTCAACAAAGGATCGAAGTCAAAATTAGTAGATTGGCAACTACATCCTTTATCTGCGCTCTTTGTGGTCTGACTTTACTGATGCCGACTTTTATTGGCATGAGCTATCCTCGGTCACGTATTGCCAGTTTTGAATGGACCAGATTTGCTTTCATGAGTGGCATTATTATTCTGGGCTTCACGGCCATCCTAGGAATGGTTAGTGTCATTAGAATAGAACGAAGCGGTGGCAGAATCACAGGAAGAAACTTTGCAATCGGAGCGGTTTTCGTGTCGATATTCGGTGCACTTCTTGTGCTGATTTGTCCAATGATTGGACCCAGGCGGCGAAGCACAGCTTTTCGAATGGTCTGTGGGACGAATCTGTCCCGCATCGGCAAGGCCATGTTGATATATGCCAACGACTACGAGGATAAATTTCCACAAACCGGGGGCAGGAGCAGCGTATGGGCTGCAAAAATACCTGACTGGAAAGCTAAGAACCGATTCGACGCCTATAACGTACGTCCGGACGGAACCGGGGGGCAGGGAAGCATTTCATCGAGTTTTTATCTGTTAGTGAAGTACGGAGAAGCAGAACCAAAGCGTTTTATTTGTACACATGATTCCGGGACCAAAGAATTCAAACCCAGCAGATACAAAGCACGCGATAGAGATTTAATTGATCTGTGGGATTTCGGCCCCGAACCTCAGAAGCATTGCAGCTACTCTTATCATGTGCCCTATGGCGGATATCCACTGACCACGTCTTGCGATCCGGGCCTGGCCGTAGCAGCCGACCGTAATCCGTGGATGGATTCACCTTTT
>JAFGPJ010000395.1 GCA_016936275.1 Sedimentisphaerales bacterium | reverse complement strand
GGGGCCGTAGCTCAATTGGTTAGAGCATCGGACTGTCGATCCGAAGGTTGAGGGTTCGAGTCCCTTCGGCCTCGTTTAGTAAGATTAGGGCTGACAAGCATTTATGTTTGTTAGCCTTTTTCATTGTCGCCTCCCAAACCCCTGCTGCAGCACTTTTGCAACAGTTCTTGACTTATGGTACGGGTAATTGCGCGCCTCGATCGATCTACCAGACCGTCCTCAACTTCGAGATAAAATCGATATGTCGTCTCATATTTTGAGTGGCCAGCCAACAGCATAACATCGTAGATATTAAGCCCTTATAGAACCAGTTGGTCATCGCTGTTTTACGCAGGTCGTGAAATGTCCCAGCCTTAATACAGGCAGCTTTAAGGATTCTATCGAACATCCTTTTGAAGTTGTTAATTACCGATGTTCTGGCGTGGCTCAAGATCCACCTGCCCTTTGCACGAAGTTTCTGCTGAATGTGATCGTACCGTCCGGGGGGCACAAAAACATGCGGATATCCTTCCAGTCGCCCGTTCTGAAGGTTCACAGGTAATTGTATCATATCTTTAGTAAGTGGCAGGCTCCGGCGATCAGTGCCCTTTATATGCCATTCCCAAGTTTCGGCCGTGGTCTTTTTGGGTGAGACCTCAACAATCTACACTGCGAAGTCTATGTCGGCCCAAGTCAGATTCAGTAATTCGCTCTTTCGCATACTTGTAATCAGAACCAGTGTTACTCGAATATCCCATGCGAGGACAGCGTTATTTTGGATCTGTGATGCAACTCTCAATATACGATCATATTCTTCTTCCAAATAGATCCTTATCTTCTTCTTTGGTGAACGCGGCGCTTTAACATATTTCAGGTGTGTACATCAAGCTTTTGTCGCTCGATGGCTAACTGGTAGAATCTTTTAATCTCTCTGAGTTTTTTAGTTACTGTAGCTGGGGTATTCCCTCTATCCAAGCAGGTTTGTCGATACAGTCCACCATGTGTTTGTCGTACTGCGGTGTAGTCTACATCACCAATTATCCTGAGAAAATTGATAAGTTCAGATTCGGTTATCAGTGATCCGCTTAAAGCGCAAGAAGAAAACCAAAGAGAGTCTGGCTCTCGGTAAAGACATAGCCCAGCATTTGAAAGACTACATCGCTTGGACTGATCGCATGAAAGGTCCCCTGTTCCTTGGCAGCAGAGGTCAGTTGGCAGCTCAGGGTGGAAAAGTCGATAAAACTTACAGGTTTGCTTAAAAAGTTGTCAATTCATTCTGCAAGGCATACTATAGCCGTACACCTGCTAAAAAAACCGGGAATCTAAGACAGGTTCAGAAGCAGCTTGGCCACGCTTCGCCAGCAACGACTCCACGACTGCAAGGAGGATATGCAGAATGGCGTTACAAGGCTATACCAGTAAGCAATATTTCCAAGAGTAGCCTTTTAGGGTGTTAACCATCACAGTCTCGGGATCCTTACAGTTCTACGATTCGTTTGAGTCGTTCAGTCTCAACTTCGATTTTATTACGTTCGCTGGCTTGGGTTACTCCATATTTTTCGCATAATTCTACAAAACGCTCTACCAACGGTCGCATTTGCACGGCCAATGCAGGCTCAACCTCTGACTTGTTCTTTATGTACCAAATTGGTTCTATAGCGGCCCGATAAGCGCAGACAGAGGCTTTTTCTACACGGGCCTGAATCGCATCGTTATCGGCTAATTCCTTTGCCTCTGCGAAAGCTTCAATACCCGCCTTGGCAATATATTCATCAATTGCATAATCTTTCGCTCTGCCGAAACAGTTTGGGTGCAGACCGCTGGATAATGCGTGCTCGTGAGTCAAGTCGATGAACCGCCGTATAGGGCCGGCGGCACGACCATAGTGCAAATCAAGAAACTCGTCTATCAGCTTTTGGCCGCTTCTGGTCGGGTCCCATAGCAGATTTGCTATCAAATAATTGCGTAAATCAGAAAACTCAGCCCCGAGAGCATTGCCCGCTGCCTGCATGAAAATCCCCATCGCATTGTTGGCAACAAAATACCTTATGTTCGGTTCAATTACCCGCAAATTGGGACAGGGCAGAAGATAATTGCTGAAGTTCGTATTGTAGTTCCAGATAGAAATCTTGTTACACATTTTGCCCCAGTTGGCCAGATCCTGGCAGAACTGTACATTTTTTTCGCAGTTTGGGTCGTTGATAGGATGCAGAACACAGCATTCGATACTACACAACTGAATTTGAACGTTTGGCCGGGGCTTTATTGTTTTGGGCGGCTTACGCGAGTACCAGTAAGACAGCGTGCCTATCATGACATCCGGATATTCTTTCCCAACTTCATCGGCCACTGCATTGACAAACGTCAAGATCGAGCCCATTGGTGTTCCTTCCCGCTCGTCAATAGCAGCACATTGGGGGCAGCGGCAGTATTTGTTATTATCATTCTGGCTGACTGACACGTTCTCCATATAGGGATGTTTTTTAAGAGCGTCCAAAATCGTGCCGGTAACGATACGGAGCACGTCGGGATTTGTCAGGCATAGTTCAGGCCCTCCGCCTCCCATTTCCAGTTTTCGCTCCCCGTCGACTAATGCGAAGTATTCCGGATGCTCCTTACCGTATTTCTGTGATGGGACATAATGGAAAAAGCTGTGGTTTATAAGGTTCAGTCCTGTCTTGCCGCCCAGCTTTGGGTCATCAGTAACGGTATTGACCCGAATCCGTGCGGCGAAGGTGGGATTTCTATTAGTCTCGCCGTAATAACTCCAGCGAAAACGCAGAGGTGGATGATAGAAACGATCCAAAGGCCCCACAACACGCCATATCCCTATAGGTGGAACGTACGTATGGTCAGCAGTGAGGAACCTGACACCGAGGTAATCTTCGAGGAATGTATAAACACCATAAAGTGTTCCCCGCGAGTTGGCCTGTTGCAGACCGGCTATGGCAATGTTGTCATCACGTACGACAATCCGAAAGTCCTCCTGGCCAAATTCATCTGTACTGAAACCAACCTCGCTGGCGCGCATAGCCGGACTTGAACCAATAAAGATATGGTGCTGCCCGTCGGTCGCGGAATTCTCCTCGTGGACAATCGGCAGGTGAATATTGCTCGCCTGAGCAAAATAGTCCTGAAATTCTTCGGCGGCGTAAATTTCACTCGGTGGGGCGTCTTCGGCTGTTATTATATCCCAATTGCTCATGTTCGACAGATTTACACCGCGTGGAACTGAGGCAGAAGCAGGATAAACTATAAGGGCACATAACAAGACTATTGTTGTAACGACATGGCGGCACATAGTGTTATCTCCTTTCGATATAATTATTCTTACCATTGTGAGCTGGGGTATTGTGCTTGGTCGGACCATACACCCGATAGCACAACACTCCTTAGCAGCTTCTTTAAGATAATGTGTTATGCCATCATTCGTCAAATCATAATTTCATCAAGGGCGGCGGGTGTTTGCCTCATCAATTACAAATTGGCAAAGTGCACCTATGAAAAGCTCAAAGTCAAATATCTATTGCCACTTAAATTTCCTTTGAGGCATCAACCTTACAACCTCTTAGCCATGTTTCATCGCTCGTTGGAACAGCCCTTCGACTTCACGATGCATTATAATAAACATCGTGAATTTATCTATGTCATAGACAATAATTGCAAATTACATATGTTACGGCGAGATATTAACCTCCTTGACTTTTTAGTCAGAACTGGTATCGTAGGGGCAAAAATTGAAGAAATACAACGTGAAATTCGTAATAGACAGCAAATCACGATTGCTTGAAATATAAAAACCTGAAGGAGAAACCAATGAAACGTTCAATGCTAATCACTGGAATATTAATGCTTATAATATCGTTACTTACTGGGAATAAGGCAGGTGCAGGCCAGAATGAAATCACAGACTTTGTAATCGAGAAGTTTATGCAAGGCGGAACCGCCGAAAACCTACAACCGCAACAAATCCGGCTTATGCAGGAAGCATTCGATAGCACGCCTCACAACCGTCAAATGCAAAACGCCGTGACTGTTACCTCCGTTGACAATCTTGCTCTTAACCGAGCGGTTGTGACAAGCCTCGACGATTCCTTCAGTTGCAAACTCGATGACTGGTCGGTCACCAATCAAAAAAGGAGCGGCCGCTGTTGGATATTTGCCGGAACGAACCTCCTGCGTGTCGGCGCCATGAAAAAAATGAATCTGAAGGACTTTGAATTCAGCCAGAGCTACATCTTCTTCTGGGACAAGATCGAGCGTGCCAATTACTTTTTGGAGTCAATCATCGACACGGCAGACCGCCCCGATGGTGATCGGACGATTGACTTTTTGCTGGACAACGTTCTTGGCGATGGCGGACAGTGGAATATGTTCGTCAGCGTCGTTAAGAAGCATGGTCTGGTGCCTAAAACGGTTATGCCTGAAAGTGAGAGTTCATCGAATAGCTCTATGATGAACAACATCCTCAAGGCCAAACTCCGTGAGGGTGCCAAACGCCTGCGCGACATGCACGGCAACGGTGCCGGAATTGCAGAATTACGGAATGCCAAACATGAGATTCTAACAGTAATCTACCGAATTCTTAGTATCCACATGGGCACATCTCCCAGCCGTTTTAGCTGGCAGTGGCGTGACAAGGATAACAAGTTCCACCGAGACGGCGAAATGACTCCGCAGGAGTTTGCTAAAAAATATGTCACGCTTAATTTGGACGAGTACGTTTGCCTTGTTCACGATCCGAGGCCGGGCAGTCCGTTCGGTCGTACATTTACTGTAGCTTATCTGGGCAACGTGGTGGGCAGCGAGCCGGTTAAGTACCTGAACGTTGATATCGATGTGATGAAAAAGATTGCTATGCGCTCGCTTCTTGATGGCCATCCGGTCTGGTTCGGATGTGATTGCAGCAAACAGATGGACCGGGATCTCGGACTCTGGGACTCCCGCTTGTTTGATTATGAGGGTGTCTATGACACAAAATTCACATTGAAGAAGGCTGACCGGCTCATCTACCACCAGAGTAGAATGAACCATGCTATGTTGTTTACTGGTGTGGATGTTGTTGATGATCAGCCGCGTCGCTGGCGCGTGGAGAACAGTTGGAGTGATGAGAGCGGCAGGAAAGGTTTCTTTATTATGGATGACTCCTGGTTCGACGAGTTTATGTTCGAGATAGCGGCCCATAAGAGTTATTTGCCTGAAGAATTGAAGGAAGCGCTATCTCTTAAGCCAATAGTGCTGCCGCCTTGGGATCCGATGGGCTCGCTTGCACAATGTGAACTGACGCCGCGATCCGAATGACGTTGTGCATATGGTTTCAATACAGAACATCTTGCTATATGTTCTGGCAACATCCAGAATTCGTATTAACTTGCTTTAACTACTTACATCTACTCAGTAATTGACGAAGTTCATTGAATACGTTTGCGATTTTTTGAACACCGCCTAAATCATTTAATAATAGCTTATGAAGTTAAGATTTTCTGGAAAAAGGGAGATAATGAGCTTTCGGGTTGTAGCTCAGTTGTAGGTACCGACGAACAAAATTTGGGCCATTTTATAGTTGCCATGTCACTCTATCTTATCTTCTGTTTGCAGCAGTTTTGCTCGCCACATTTCGGCCTCCTCAAGTTTGTTCCAGGCTTTGTAGAGGTCTTGACAATCTTTGTATCATAATACATAATCTTACTAAGCAGTTACCAATTATTGTCAAGACTATTATGAATCAGACTTAGGGGCATAAAGGAAAAGCACCAGGAAAATGAGATTCCTGTTTCTCCCATC
>JAFGPJ010000394.1 GCA_016936275.1 Sedimentisphaerales bacterium | reverse complement strand
GTGGATGGTTTTACCATTGTCATTTGAAAATCCAAGATAAGGGCCGTGATACTCTCCACCCAGAAGCTCCGAAATTCTAAAGGTAATAATACTCCCGCCTGGATTCCATACAGGATGTATTACCAAGAGGTTTGGATCTACCGGGTAAGAGGATATCTCCGAAATATTGCTCCCGGAGATTCGGACTCTTTTGATTTGCTTTTTTTCCTCAGCGGTGATGAACAGCAATTCATCATGCTCAACTGACGGCCTCCATGCGACTCCCCAACATTTGTCGGAACCGGGGAATTCCAGGGGGAACGGATCAAAATCATCGTGCGTTAGCGGAATGATATAATATTTCCGAACACCGTCTTTATCGACACCACATACCAGCAAGTCACCGGAACTGTTAATAGCTATAGGACCAATTATCCTTGGTGCTCGGTGCTTTTCGGACACTTCCCATCTTACGCCTTCGTTCAGCCACAAGGCTAATGCTACAATCGTCACAAGTAGGCATGTTCCTGATACGACTATGTGGCGCCATGTAATTAGTGGGAAAGAATTCACGTTCTTCAACCTGGGTCGATACCAGAAAAGCACTGCCGCCACTGCAATAATGCTCATGGCACTCGCGACATTCGGCACACGGCCGATGCCGGGAGCTATTTGGTTCCAATCGAACGAAAGAAACTCATACGCTCCAGGTAGAGCAAGAAATATGAACAGGGCCAGAATTCTTGATATGCCTGTGTATTGGCCTCCATTGAGAACCAGGGCTTCAATCCTCACGAATATCGACATGCAGAAATAAAACACCGTACCTGCAAAGAGCAGAGCGCCGGTGATAAGGAGAATCCACCGGATAACCGTGAAACCGGGGAATCCCATGACTTGGTAGAACAGAATGATTTTGCTAACATCTCCCATTGGAGGGGAGGGATAATAGGCGTTCCATACCACGTAATCTAAGCCGTCGATCAAAAGAGCGAAAGCGCCGATGAGTAAAGCCAGTTGAATGTCGGGTCTTCTGCGGAACAAAAATACAAGCTCCCAGAGTATCAAGCCGCATACAGTCGTTGCGATAATGCCGGAAGCCCAAAAGAGAATTTGATACACGGCTGATGTTCCACCGGGCGGTAGATCGGCAAACGCCCAGCCCATTGCGTCCCATTTCACAGTAAATCCGGAGAACTGCCCACCAAGTAGTACAGCCGAAAGGCCATGACCGAGAACTTCATGAATTGTCGTGCTCAATATCCCTGACATATACACGACGGGCAAGATAAAGAACGCAAGCCTTATGCTTCTCGTGATTATTTTATTCCCACCTATAATCTTCATAATGCAAGGCCCTACAATGATTACATAATCCAAGAATGATGGACAACAAAGGCCTTCTCCAAAATCGACTCATCATTTTCTGTCACTCACCACATCTATATATATACTTCGCTTAAATGAATTTTACCGAGGTACGGCAGCTGAAGCAATAGAAATAAACGACGTCTTACAACATTATCTTATTACTTGATATTTTGGGGGAGCTGGAGTATTTTTGTGATGTCTTATATGTGTGCCAGAGCCGTTGGCCGTTTGACTTTTACAGCATCGGCGGGTATAAATTGGACGATTGAAAATCCATACTGATATAAAATAGGAGCGAAGCAAAATGGCCACAGATACCGAGCAATTATACACCGAGCGGATGAAGCGTTATATTACCGCGATGCGGAATGAAAAGCCGGACATGATTCCGATTCGACCGTTTGTCGCCGAGTTTACGGCGAAATACGCCGGCTATACATGTCAGGATGTGGCGCATGATTACAACATAGCCTTCGAGGCGGCGGTCAAGTGCGCCAAAGATTTCGACTGGGACGCCGTCGTCGCTAACATGGTCTATGTCTGGACGGGTCTTGCACAGGCAGCAGGACTTCGCTATTACGGCATACCGGGCATCGGCATCCCCCACACGGTCGGTTTCAACTACATCGAGCCGCCGGAGGAGAAGGCCTTTATGAAACCGGATGAATACGATGAGCTTATCGACGACCCGACCGGCTTTCTCTATAACAAATGGCTGCCCCGCGTCTCGACCGAAGTCAGTAAGATCGGCGAGGCCTCGACCTATCGCAATAATCTAGCGCTGGTTAAAAGCGCTATGGCTATGCTGCAATACTTCTATGCGTTTGGCCCGCAGATCGGTCGGCTGAAATCCGAGTGCGGCACGGGTTCAGCCATCGCCGGCATTTTTAAAGCGCCGTTCGATATCATCGCCGACAAAATGCGAGGCTATCTTGGGTTGGTACACGACATGGAGACCCAGCCCAAAAAGGTGCTCAAGGCATGTGAAGCGCTTATCCCGCACTTGGTGCACGTGGGCCTGACGACTGCCGATCCCACTAATCAGGTGCCTATTGGCTACTGGATGCATCGCGGCTGCGTGCCGTTCTTCAATCCGAAACAATTCGCATCCCACTATTGGCCTACGCTCAAGCCCTGCATCGAGGAATTCTGGAAGAACGGCCACCAGACGCTGTTTTACGCCGAGGGCAGGTGGAAATATCACTTCGATACGTTTCGCGAATTGCCGGACAGAAGCATCGTTTATCACTGCGATCAGGACGACATCTTCGAAGTACATGAAGCACTGCATGATAAGTTCGCCATCAGCGGCGGTGTCCCAAACTTTATGTTGAGCTGGGGCAAGCCCGAGCAGGTGCGAGAGTTTTGCCTTCGGGTCATCAAAGAGGTTGCCAAAGATGGCGGTTATATAATGGACGCCGGCGCGATTATGCAGAACGATACCGACATCGAGAACATGAAAGTCATGACACAGGTCTGCCGCGAGCACGGTGTTTATTCATCCGGCAGCAACGAGCCGCCGACTGACACGCCGCCCTGCGAGCTGCCCTCATCGGTGGAGTCACGCAAAAAAGTTAAGGGTATCTCCGGCAGGAAAAGTCCCAGGATCAAGCCGGGCGTGTGCTTCCCGTGGGAGCAGCGCATCAAAGACCTGCCCGAAATAACGGGCGACCCGGCCATGGTTCAGAAAATCTGGGAAGACATTGATGGGCTGGGCAATATGTACATATGGCAGATGCTGCTGTCATTCTGAGTTATTTAAGACAGACAAGAAGAAATTGGAGGTTTCAG
>JAFGPJ010000393.1 GCA_016936275.1 Sedimentisphaerales bacterium | reverse complement strand
GGAATTCCTCAATTAGAAATAAGATTAATTGGAAAAGTTAGCATTATGCACAGGTATAATCCTTTAGATATTAAATTGGATATAACAACGGAAAAGGGTTCAAAATCGGCTTGATTTGCAGCAAAAGAGCCAATAACTCATTTATCTAAGATTTTAAGAAAAACATATTATGACTAACCATAATACCGAAAGCAATAAACAGCAGTACGTATATGGCCCGGTTCCTTCAAGGAGGTTGGGGCGTTCTCTCGGGATCGATCTGGTGCCATTTAAGACGTGTACGTACGATTGTATCTATTGCCAGTTGGGAAGAACGACCTCCAAGACAACACACCGCAAAGAGTGGATCCCATCGAATGCGATTATTGCCCAGGTCAAAAACAGACTCGCGTCTAATCCTGACTATATCACGATCTCCGGATCGGGAGAGCCAACACTTCATTCAAAGATCGGAGAAGTAATTGTAGGGATTAAGGAAATAAGTGATATTCCCATTGCCGTGCTGACAAACGGTTCATTGTTGTGGTTGCGCGAGCGCCCGAGGTCGATTGATCTCTGTTCTGGAGGGGGGCTATGACCATGAAGGGCTTGGTCAAGCCGCTGTGGCCCATGTCAAGGGGCTGGTTCGCTATGAGAGAAACTGAAATTCATAATGCCTGTGACAGTCATAGCGAGGGCTCTGCTCTGTTTTTCAGGATCAGCATAAGTCAGGTCCGGACAGTCAGTGTGAACCTCTGCCATGGATTCCTCAAAGAAAATTTTTGCGGTTATAGGGATTTTAGTATTTGACTTTGAGCTTTTCATAGGTGACCAAAGCCAAGAAAGGAAGGAGCTGAAAACTTTTTCAAGCTGCCAGCCCTTTAACCTATTTCTGTAAGAAGCTTCGACTAAGGATAAATTGCTCGAATATATATGCAATCATCATCTATCAGACTGGAGAAGTTTGTTCCGTCTTCCATAACCAGCAACAATACTTCATGCCTATCTTACAGATTTGTATATCATTCACAGGGCGGTTTCAATTCTGCTTCCGCCCCTTTGGGCACAACGCATACAAAGCCCAGAGGTTTGGTTTTACTTGTATTGATCCATTGATGCTCTTCGCCTCCGGATACGAACACAGCCAGGCCGGGTCGCAGTTTCTCCTGACCATCTTTTAGCCTTATACTCCCCTTGCCTTCTACTACAAATACCTCGTGTTCGTGCGTATGGCGGCCGTAGCTGCTTTTACCACCGGGTGGAATTTCTATATAGCGGAGTTCGAAATTCTCGGCTCCGATCTCATTGGTCAACATCCAATAAATCTTGTTGCCGGATTTGCTGATGCACATTATTTCATCATTTATATCAGTTAAGTACATAAATGTTTTCTCCAAATGAGATCCCTTAGATTATCCATTTTAGTATTAATATTTGCTCTGCTAAGGATTCAATATTTGTGCGATACTTACAATGGATTTATTCATCGGCTTACATCAGCAGTTTCAAAATGTTGTTTAAGATTATATCCTAAAGCCAAAAAGCTGTAAAGATGAGCTACGAAAAGTGGCTGAAATATCGCAACATGGATGCCTCAAAGAAAATTTTTGTGGTAATAGGGATTATAGTGTTTGACTTTTTGCTATTCATAGGTGAACATATATTGCTTGCTACCATAGCGTTCCCTGTGCTGTTATTTCTCTTGAACAGTGATCCTACCTGGCTGTATAATCATCTGAGACGTATAAATCGAAAATCCTATCAGTAACGTATCGCTTTGTTACAGATCTGTCGCAAAGCAGTTTGGCTGAACCTATTCCGTGAGTATTGAAGCTTTCTCTGAACCTTTGGAAAAGTATTGAAAATGAAAGCATACAGGATCATTATTAATCTGGGTTTCTCAGGCATTGTCATAGCATGCCTGCTGGTTGGCTGCTCATTAGACCAAGCCCGATCGCGAACAGCTCCGGTGGGCCAAGTATCGGAGAATTACTACATAATGCCCACAAGCCAAATTCTGACCCCTGCCGGCCAGCAGGTGCGTTTGCCCGGACTGCGTCCTCAGGCGCTGGAGTTGAGTCCCGACGGCGAATTGCTGGTGACTTCGGGCAGAAATAATCAGCTTTACGTCATTGATCCGGCTACTGGTGAGATTCTCCAAAAAGTTGCCATGCCTGGAGACGACGCCAAACCATCACAGGAATCCCACGAAGACTCTAAAGCTTTACTAAGCTTGACGGGCTTACTCTTTTCCCCTGATGGCAGGCGTATTTACCTTTCCAATGTTCGAGGTGATGTGAAAGTATTTTCGGTAAAGAGGAAAAAAGTCAGTCGATTAAATATATTTTCTGTCCCTAATGCCGGTACGCACAAACGTAAGGAAGAAATTCCTGCGGGATTAGCAGTATCGGCGGATGGAAAACGGTTATACGTTGTGGGTAATCTTGGCAATAAGTTGTATGAATTCGATACAGCTACCGGCAAAGTATTGCATACTTGGGACACTGGAGTTGCACCGTTTGAAGTCGTGCTGGCAGCGGGTAAAGCCTATGTTAGCAATTCGGGTGGCCGGCGTCCTGGTAAATCAGACCTGACCGCTCCAGCCGGACGCGAGACCAGAGTGAGGGTCGATCCCGTCCGCTATATTGCCAATGAAGGTTCGGTGAGTGTCATAGATCTCGCAACGGGGCAAGTAAAAGATGAAGTAATAGTCGAATTACACGCTTCTGCCCTCGCGGTGTCTCCCGATGGCCGATACGTGGTCGTTGCCAATTCGGGCAGTGACACGCTGAGTGTCATCAATACTCAAACCGATAAAGTCGTTGAAAAAGTATGGGTGCGCCAATCTCCGGGAGACCCGTTTGGAGCACAGCCTAATGCCCTGGCATTTCATCCGGATGGTAAACAATTATTTGTGTGCAACGGCACTCAAAATGCTGTTGCTGTGGTTCATTTTGAACCGGCTGAAAAGGAGTCGGCGGTTGTGGGTCTCATTCCGGTGGGTTGGTTCCCGGGCGCAGTGGCGGTGAATATCAACCTTCAAATGATCTGTGTTGCTAACATTAAGGGTATCGGTGCGGCCAAAGATTTTAAGCCGGATGATAAAATTAAGCTCCGTTCCAAGGACTTCTATGGCACACTCTCAGTAATCCCTATACCTTCCAAGAAACAATTATTTTCCTACACTAAGACTGCACTACGAAATATGCGATACCGGAGGCTTGAAGAAGCCAAGTTGCCTCCGCGTCCTGAACAACCTGCCCGACCCGTGCCTGAGCGAGTGGGCGAGCCAAGTGTTTTCAAACACGTCATTTACATTATCAAAGAGAACCGCACCTACGATCAAATCCTCGGGGATATGCAGGAGGGCAACGGCGATCCTGAATTGTGCACATTTGGTGAAAAATTCACACCCAATCAACACAAGATATCCCGTGAGTTTGTCCTTATGGACAATACCTACTGTTCCGGCGTGCAGAGCGCCGATGGCCATCAATGGACCGACAGCGGCATTGTGAACGACTATGTGGAACGTCAATTATCCTCCGATTTCCCGCGAAGTTATCCCGGCGGCAAGGACGCCGCCGGAAGCGATGCGCTTGCGTGGTCGTCCTCCGGCTTCATTTGGGACAACGTGCTGGCGCACGGCAAATGGTTTCGCAATTATGGTGAATGGATGGTTTCCGAATCCGGCTGGAAAGACCAGGCCCGTAAAAGAGGGCCTCAGTGGATTGACTATTGGAACGATTACCAGAACGGTACCGGCCTGACACAACTGCGCTGCCGACCGGCTATCGAATCTTTGCTGCCGCATAGTTTTTTAGAGACGGAAGGATACAATTTGAAAGTGCCCGATGTAATGCGCGCAGCAGCCTTTATCAAGGAACTCAAAACATTTGAAGCCGAAGGGAAGTTCCCGGATTTCGTGCTTTTGTTTCTTCCGAATGATCACACAGGCGGCGCCAAGGAGCGTTATCCCACTCCTGGCGCACAAATTGCCGATAACGATCTCGCTTTGGGAATGGTGGTGGAAGCCATCAGTCATAGCAAGTTTTGGTCAGAGACTTGCCTTTTCGCCATTGAGGATGATCCGCAGAACGGTTGGGACCATGTGAGCGGCTACCGGACCACCTGCTATGTAGTCAGTCCTTACACCAAGCGTCGACAAACTATCAGTACCCGGTATGACCAAACAAGCTTGATGCGCACTATGGAACTGATTCTGGGTTTGCCCCCGATGAATCAACTCGACGCCGCGGCAACACCCAAGTTTGACTGCTTTACCGAAAAACCAGATTTCACCCCGTTCAAGGCTGTTCCTAATGTGATTCCGTTGGATACAATCAATCCTCCACCTGAAAAGATCAGCGATCCGGTGTTGCGCCAGGATGCAATTGTATCCGCTCAGTTGCCACTCGATAAATTGGATGCTTGCCCCGAGGACGTCTTCAATCGCATAATCTGGCGCGGTATGAAAGGCTCCCAAACTCCCTACCCGGAATGGGCCGTGACAACGGTAAATGACGATGATTAATCTATATATAAAACCGGGATAGCAGTGTTCCTCCACATCTGAATGCGAAGGAATGAATTCTTGTCCAGTCAATCAACTACGGTAAAACTTGGAATTTGATAACTTAAATAGTTCTATACAATATCCGATGTCATGGGTGGATTTAATTCCTGAGAACTTAACTCTTAACTTTTAACCGTATCTGATGTGTACTTGATCATATAAAGACCGCCACCTCAAACTCGGTGATAATCACCCACACACATTGGAGTCAATAAACAATCTAATCGACCTCTACGAAGCCTGGAACAAGCCGGAAAAAGCCAACCAGTGGCGATCAAAACTGCTGCAAACAGAAGCTATGGAAGAGTGACAAGTCAACTTTTAAGAGTGTACCGCAAACCTTCAAGAGTGAATTGATGTGTTTGGTGATTCTCTCAGCATAGCTTTGGTCAACCAAGTTCAGGTTGTATGTGCAGTTTGCAATGAGCGTTCGTTCGATGCTACTGACTCCCATGCAAAAGAGTTCATAGCGACCTGCTGCCATAGCTAAGCCAAGAGATATAAGGCTACTTTCTCCAGCATAAGTATCGATCACCTCCATTCGGCCAGGATTTCTAACCACAGATCCGGAAAAAGATGATCGACAAAACTTCTCTACTTTTAGAGCCCTTTTTCTTGTGGGTGGTAATAATGCAGCAGGAGGAAAAAAACGCCAAAGAAGATGTGCTTGCCTTTTTCTTATACAATGGTTGAGTTGGGATTTCACTTGTCGTGCAGAATCTCACATTATACACCCATCTGCTACCATATCTTAGCTCGACTTTTGCCATTTTTTAGGCTGCTAAACGATGATAAAAAAATACATTGGCATAAAAAATAGACTCCTGCCGATGCTT
>JAFGPJ010000392.1 GCA_016936275.1 Sedimentisphaerales bacterium | reverse complement strand
CTGCTATATACTGAACGTATTCGAGTATTCCTGAATACCGGGAATACTATCTCTTAAGCTTTCCTGTTTTCCTTTCGAGAGCTTCAATAGTAGCACCCAAATCTTCTTTTACTTTCTCTAGTTTTTCCTTCGGACGCTCCATTTCCAGCTTCGTACCCGGCAGCACCTTTTCGGGATCGTCTATCACATATGGTGTAATGAACACAATCAGCTCGTTATTGGCGGCCCGAACTTCGTTGTTTCTGAACAACAGCTCGCCTATGATGGGGACATCGCCCAGCAGCGGGACCTTCTTCTCGATAACTCTGTCTTCCTGGAAGAGGATGCCGCCAAGCATGATGGTCTGGCCGTCGGCTATTATCATGTTGGTTTTTGTCTCCATTTCGTTTCTCACCGGCTGGCCGTTTTCTTCTTCGGTAGTGAGCTGCGAGATAAGAATATTTATTATCATGTCCACGCTGTTTTCCGGTGTGATACTCGGCCTGACGGCTAGAGTCATACCGACTCTCGAAAATTCGACGTTCTGTGTGACACCGACGGTGGTCGTAGTCGTCGTAGCGGTGAAGAACGCAACTTTGTCGCCCTTGAAGAAACTCGCTTCCTCGTTGTCCTCTGTCCACAATGTCTGCTGATTGAGAATCTTGGCATGAGTCGTCTTGACAAGGAAATCGAGCATCGCGGTTACGTCGGCCATCGCCGAGAATGTGAATGAGCCGCGCTGATGCATATACTCGAGCTCGTTCAGGACGGCCGCCGTATTCTCGTCATAATTGCCGAACGCCAGGGTTTCCGATCCGGTCGGCGTGACCTGCACGCCGAGAGAGGTCATGCTCTCGTGATCGACCTGGACTATTATCGCCTTAATCATGACCTGCTTGCCGGGCACGTCAAGCTGGGTGATAAGCTCTTCTATCTTCGACATAAACTCCGGAGGCGACAGAACCAGAACCGACTTGGTCCGGGAATCAGGAACAAAGCGAATTCTGCCTATGACGTTGCTTATCGGCATTTCTTCATCCACGGTGCGCCGAGCGCCTGCGCTGGTCCACGGCAGCGTGTATTGACTCTGGCTCGTACTCTGGGTGGAAGTGGTTTGTGTCGTTGTTTCCTCCATCGTATACGTGCTCAGTCCCACGTCACTGCGCCGGAGGGTTGCGGACGTGCCCGCTTCGGCAAACATCGCGTTGAGAATTTCGCAAAGCTCTTCCGGGTCCGCATATTTGAGCTCTATGACTTTGGGTATCTCGGCCATTTCCTCCTTATCAAGCTCCATGACCAATTGCTCTATCACAGCGTACGCCTCGGGAATCTTGCTAATCACGATGATTTTTTTGGTGCCGGGCACTTCCTGGAACGTCAACTGCCCGTAAAGCGGCCCGATAATCTTCTGCTGGTCCACCAACTGGCTTGCAAACATGCCGCGGAACATAGATAAACTTCGGTTACTGCTGCTGCCGCCCTCGCTGAAGAGCGACGTAAGCAAATTGGCCATCTCAACGGGATCGCAGTTATGCAGCTCGATGATTCTCGGCTTAACCGATTCGACGTCAAGCGGAACGTCCCATTCGAGGATTCGTTTTCTGATTTCTATCATATTCTCCGGCGAGGCAATAACCGTAATCTCCTTCAACGTAGTATATGCGACTACCTTCACCATATCGGAAGATTGTGACGAGCTCCCTCTCCCCCTGGAAGAAGGATTATACCCGCCGTAAAAGCCCATTCTACTGCTGATGCCGCTCATTCCTTCCTGATACAGCTCGTCCAGCTTCTCCTTAACCATGTCCGGGTCGGCATGTTTGAGCTTGATATGTGCCGTCTCGAACTGGCCCGGCGGAACATCCACTTCGGCAATCATCTTTTTGACGATCTCGCGCAAATCCTTGCGACCAAAGACAATTACCTGCTTAGTCTCGATCAGCGGCTGAATAAGAATGCTCGGCAAAAATTCCGTCCCCGGCAAATCCCGAAATCCGTCTCCGACGCTGTTTTCCACTTCTCTGGGATCGGCGTATCTGAGCTGAACTACCTCGTACTCCGAACCGACAGGTTCTTCCATGTCGAGCTTGTTGACCCACTCACGAATTTGCTTCAAATCTTCCGCCGAGGCCTTCGCAATAATCCATTTACGCCTGGGTTCGGGGATAAGAACAACCGGCCCTCGCGTCGTCCCGACCACGACAGAGGTTGCACCATCCTTCGAATCTGTCCTTTGGGGGGTTCTGCCTGAACTTCTATCGGACGTGATTCGAGTTGACGAGCTGGACCTCGAAGACTGGCCCCTTTGATTTTGATCCCTGTATCTGTTGTATCGCAGTGTGCTTATACCCTGCGTCTCTCCAAGCAGGATGTTCAACATCTGGACAATCTCCGATGGGTCGCCATAGCGGACTTCAATAATGTCCGTTACGGCCTGTTCGGTCCCGGGCACGTCGAACTGCTGGATAATCTTCTCAAGGCGCATCAGGTTTGCTACGCTGTCAATTACCATTAAAGTGCCGCCGGTTTCGTCAACGCTGACATAGCCGTGCTCGCCGACCAGAGGCTGAATAATCGAACCCATCTCGGAGGGATTGTAACTGCTCAGCCCGAAAAATTTCTGAACAATCTGATCCTTGTTTTCAATCGTAGCAAGCGGCTGGTCGGCGGGTATTACAGGAACGTGGCCAAGTTTCGCCTCGGCAATTGGTTTTAGATAAAGGGTTCCTTCGCTTTCTTCGACAATGAAGCCTTTCAGGCGCAGCGCGCTGTATATAACACGAAGGGCCTCGCTTCTCGGCAACTTGTCGGGCGCATATATCGTGACTTTTTGCTTCAGCGCCTCGTCCGTCGGAAGGATTACCTTGCCGGTCCAGTCCGCGAGCTTCTGAATGATACTTTTCATCTCGACACTCTTAAGGTTCACGAACTCCATCGGCCCATTGGGATCATTTGGCTCGACCGGCCCAGAGTCGGCGAACATTCTTACAGGCTCCTCGTCGGCACCCATCCGCCTCGGCCTGACGGGCCTGTCGTCACCAAATGTCACCATCGGCTCGTTTATCTCGCCCGGAGCGTTGGTCTCAGCAGCCATTTCGGTCTCAGTTTCAACTGGCTGTTCTGTCTGCTCTGTTACGGGGGTGGGCGGGTAAAAACCAACCCTCCAGATAATAAGAATCGCCACAAGACCGACTACCATCGATATTATTGATTTTGACCGTTCCATTGTATTGTCCTCTATAAAAACTAATTATTTTCTGACTGTTCTTCATCAGGCTGCGTCTGTTCGTCTTCAGGTTTCGTCTGTTCGTCGTCAGGCCTCATAAAAGGTCGCCGTCCGCTGCCTTCTCTGTCACCAAAGCCCCGACCTCCGCCGAGCCCTCTCGGGGTAAACCCATATTTTTCGCTTATCTGATTTCTCGCCTCTTCTCTTTCGGCTTCCGACATTTGATCCCATTTTTCTCTAAGTGCGTCAATTTCCTCTCTCATTTTGGCCCTCTCTTCATCGGAGAGCTGAAGCTGAGGACCCATGTCCCGCCGTCTGCCGCTGAATCTTTCTCGCATCTGGGCTCTAAATGCCTCTCTTTCCTCATCCGTCATGTTCTCGAATCGCTCCCTCATCCCGGCCCTCTGCTCTACTAATGCGGCTCTTTGTTCAGGAGACAGCTCGCTGTCTCTGCCCGTTCCTTCGTTTCCTGGCATTCGCCTGGCCTGCTCCCGCTCTCTTGCAAGCTCGCGGGGGGATTTTTCAGGAGCTGTGGTTGTTACAGATTCGTTTCCCAATCGGATCTTTCTAATACAAAGACCGATTGCAAAAGCGGCAACAAGCACCCCTATACAGACTAATACAAAGATTATCGTAGTTCCTGACTTTTTCATGTAATTCACCTCATTTGAATAATTATATTGTTATCTTCCACCGGGACCTCGTCCGCCCGGCCCCCCTCTGCGTACGAAATCCCCCCCTCTTTCTCTGGCGAACCTTTCGCGCATTCTTTCTCTAAAAGCTTGTCGTTCCTCCTCGGACATATTTTCAAATCTCTCTCTCATTGCCATAAATCCCTCTCCGGCCCCCCCTCGGCCGCCAAATAGCGGACCTCCTCCCTCAACTCGAACTGTAACTTCGGGCCTTTTTTCTCCATTTTCATCTTTTTTATCACTTTCTCCACCATCTTTCTGATTCGGTGTGGTTCTGCCTTTCTGTCCGCCTGAGGCTTCGGCAATCTTTGCCTCGATTGGAAGAAAGCTTTTCTCTTTACCGTCCCACGCGATTGTGACCGACGTAGCTCCGATCGCCACAATCTTTGCATCTTTTACCATTTCACCGACGCTGTACCACTTGTCCTGGATCAGCACCTGGTCGCCGAAAATACCCGATACTTCCTGAACTGGGTGCTGCCTGGCCACAGGCGGGGCGAACAGATTATTCTTTTTTAATTCATCTGTAATCGCGGCAGAGCTTGCTAATTGTTTTTCCACATTTTTCGGGTCATTCACGCTCTGCTCGACAGCCCGCTCAACCACACTTTTGGCCCTTGCCGAGGCCACAAAAAAGCCCGTCACCTTCACGAGAATCAGAATGCCGCAAAGCACTGAAAATAAAAGCAGCACTGTCGGAACCAGTTCATTCTTATTCTTCAAAAGGTCTTTGATCTTATCAAGCTTCATGATTTATCTCTCCTTTTTGGCAAACGTCGATACGGTTAAATCCAGCTCCACTTCTCCCCGTTTCTTCGGATCACATTTAATTTTCATCTCTTCGATCCCAACCATGTATGGATTCTCATTCAAATAAGCGAGAAAATCCAGCGCCTGTTCGAACCTGCACGTAGCGTTGCATTTGACAAGCAACAAATTGTACCCGGACTGCGGTGATTTCCTGCCGGTCTGAATCTGCAGGGGCTTGTTTTTGATGCCGGCCTTTTTCAACTGCTCGCTCAGCTTGTCTCGAAACAGAAACTTCTGCTCTTCCTCAACCTGGGGCATCTCGAACGCGGGCACGATAGACATCAGGCCGGCCTGTTTGGCCTTGTCAACATTGATAACGTCTAATTTACTCTGTAGCACAGCTCCGTTTGCCTTGGCTTTCGTCCAGCGTTTGTGTCCCGCCGAGCCAAACACGAACACCAGAATAATCGCAGCACCGACAGCACCGAATTTTAGCGCCCGGATGTCTTTTGGACTCAATTTATCAATCATGATTTTCCCAACTTTCAAACCCCTGCTTTCGTTGTTTTTTTGCTGAAATTCTTATAATGAAAAGTCATAGTAAACGTAATATTCTTGCTCTTAGCGTTCGTATTAGCAGTGCAATTAACTTTTTCTATACCTTTGGTTTTTTGCAGGTTTTTCTCGTATCTGCTCAACTGGTCATTACTCGAAGCCTGACCGGTTATACTCACCGGCTGGCCCTTCTTAAAATTCAAACCTGTCAGCGTTATTCCTTTTTCACCGCTTTCGTTCACTAATTTAAGAAGGTCCAGCAAATCCGGCCTTTCCCTCGCAACCGTCCTGATTAGCTGCTGCCTCTTTACAAGCTGGTTCATATCAACATCCGAAACCGTCTCCTTGATACGACTCTCGATCGAATTCGGTCCGGCTATATCAACCGAATAAGAAACTATAACCAACAGGACGAGCATAATACACGCAATTGCACACGTTGCCGTCGATGAATACAACCAGCGTTTCTTTACGACCTTATGGACCGGATTATATAATTTTTCGAAAATGTTAAGCTCGTTCGAATCCGCATCGAGCGCCAGTAATGCAAGACCTATCGGCGTGCGATATTTGTAGATGTCCTCATCCGAAAGCTCGCTTCTGGCCATTATTCCGTCAAGCTCCGGCGAAGCTACCCGCGCGTTCAATCCTGCAAGCCTCAAAGATGAGACAATGCTTACGTATGTAGGGCCGCCGTCGGAAAGCACAAAAACAGGCAACTGTTCCTGGTTGGAACAACCAAACAAGTCGAGCACACTTCTCATGTCCTGGGCGAATCTTTCAGTCGTTTCAGTTTGTTCATCCGCCGACGTTGAGGAAAAATCTTCTTCTCCGATATCAAGCACTACGGCATTGCTCAATCGTCCCTTTTCAACCAGACAAACCTGCGTATTATGTGCCCCGGCGCTCAATACTACGGCATTTTCTTTGTTTCCGGCAAAGAGTGCCTCCCATACTTTCACTATCCCCTCACAGTTCAAAAGTAATTTTGTCGGCTGAAAACACCGCACGTTATCTACGAACTTCTGCAACTGCTCTTTTCTCGCCACGGCAATCGTAACGCCAAGCTGCCCGTCGTCCAGCTTGTCGGCCCGCCAGGTAAGCTCGATATGTTCCGGAGGAAGCGGAAGCCGGGTCTCAGCCTGTAATCCGACAATCGATTCAATTTCCTTGTCTTCCACGGCAGGGACTGTAGTACGGTGAAAAATGGTTCCCGCCGTGCTGAAGCCAGCAACGACCATCCTGTCACTATCGAAATCTTCGAGCGTGGTCCGCTCGACGGACAAGCCGCACTCGGCGGCAAAATCTCTCCAGCTTGCATCAGGATCCTCGCTGCTCCTCGTCCAGAGAATCTCGAAAGAGTCACCCTGTTTATGGAGTCCCACCCCCTTGAATACGCCGTCATCATTTACGACAGCTACCACAGCTACCACGGACCGCCATTCAATATTTGATTGGTTATTATTCATATCGTTCAGTTTTCACTCCAAAGGCAATTAATGACCTCGGCAATATTGATTGTCAGTTACTTGTTTGCTGGTACCAAAAAAGTATCTTAAAGGGCGTTGTGCTTCTGTCCACAACCGCTTCTGTTTGCAATGTCGTGCCGCTGACGCCGTTTCTATTAGCCGTCGCAAAACAACGAATCGTAAAAGTGTTTGAACTAACCGTTATATAATCCTCAAGCTGCCCATAAACATCGCTACTCAAAATACCCTGCTCGGTCAGCTCGGAAATATCTTCTATTCCGTCAACCAATGCATCCCTGTAAGCTATTATCGACTGGGCGGTACGTTCTGCCTCGTCTCCACCGCCAAGTAAAGCCGCCAGCACTATGTCCGAAGCTGTATTGATATTCACTTTTGCCGGCTCCTGAGCAGTGCTTTCGGAAGTCTGGTCGGCATTTCCGGATGATTGTTGTGTGTTTCCAGAGCTCTGTTGTATATTCCCGGAATCTTGTTGTGTATTTCCGGATGTTTGTTCGTTGTTCCCGGATGATCTGTCCTGGTTCCCGGAAGATTGCTGCTGGGTTGAGGATGTTTGCTGCTGAGTATCAGATTGTTGTGTTTGTTCCGTGGAAGTCTGCTCGGTATTACCCGTACTACCGCTGGACGTATAGCAAGTCAAATATGCGGCCCATCCTACATCCAGCACGTTGTCGCCGTCATCGGCCGGCGGACTTTCCTGGCCGTCTCGTTCGTTATAATCCAGACGCCCGTTCAGATTTGTGTCTTCTCCATAGAACAATTCCTCGGTGACATCCTTGACCAGCAGCAGCTCACGGAGGGTCCTGAACGGGCCGTTTCGAGCCATGTATCCATACGTCAAGCTCTCATAATACCCGCTTTCGACTCCCGCTCCGCTCGGCACATCGTCGCTGTCACGCCAGTCGATAATCGCGTCGGCAATCTCCTCGACCATGTCGGGCAATCCCAAAAGCTGCTCTTTCGTAGCGGTATTTATGTTCAGTTTACTCGACTCGTCTGTGACTCGAACAGTAAAGACGCACTGATCCAGCATAACGTCATTGAAGTCTTCCGGATTATCACTCCACAGATCCAGCAAGCTGTCGTTTTCCGTTTCATCTTCGTTCATCACTGCCATGGCCTTCTCTATTCCCGCACGACAAGCCCACTTACAACGGACCGCTTCCATTCTGGCCATGCAGACTTTCATATCGAGCCGGCTTTTACGCCCAAGTATCGCACTCATGACCATAAGCACAACGACCATCCAAAGAACCGCTATGATAACAAGTCCTTCGTTTTTACGCCGGACGCCTGCCGCCATCTTCAAATTCTTTTTGTTCGTTATTTCTTTCATCGTTTTCATTTTTTGGCCCCGACATTCGTGCCGGAGCCGTCCGTTTATGTTTGTCCGCTGCTTTCCTGGCTGGCTGTAGTTGTACCGCTTTCCTGAAGAATACTGATATCTTCCGATTCCGCCCTTGTCAGGTTTACAATAATCGTTTCCGAAGGCGGATTACTGCTTTCCGGCTGCCGGGCAACAATAGAGACCGAAACAAGATCGGGCAGCACCTCCATTTCCTCCGGCCATTCTTCCGACCATTCTTCTCCATCGAAATACTGCACTTCGAAAGCGGCAATATTCTCGGCAATGACCGTCAGGATTCCTCTCGGCTCAAGCTCTTCATATTCTTTGCTGGGATTAGGCCACAACCGCCTCATTAGTACCGAAGTTTCTCCTTCCTGCATGAGGTAGTATTCCACTTCGTACAAATCACCTTCCGGCTGGTCGATTCTGGCCTTGGTCCTGCCGAGAGTGTAAAAAATCAGATAACTCGTATAGTTACCATCGTCGAGTGCTTCAATCGTCCCGATAAATTTCGTGTTTTCAATGTCATCGTTATTATAGAAATTCACCAGATCTCGCGCGATCGTGTTAGCGGCAAATCTGACCTCCGCCGCAGCGTTAATGTTGCTGTCAACCATCTCGCCGCCGGCTATAATCGCCCTTAGCGCACCTACAGCGACCATCGCAATAAACACGCCTATCGTCGATGCCACCAAAACTTCAACTAACGTAAATCCGTTTCTTTTCGATAACATTTCTTTAAATCACTATTGCCCGGTTTCGGTACTGCTTTCTTCCAACAGAGTCTTTCCGTTAAGCATAGTATTGACGGAAATACTGTAAGGCCGGTTTCTATCAATCCAGCCTACTGTCAATGTCACAAGGTACAGACTGTCAATTCCCTGGTATTCGGTTTCAATTTTCCAATGATATTCGTAACCCGATTCGTCATAATCTCCCTCTGTTTGTCCCATCTCGACGATTGAATCGATGCCGATATAGTCAATCAAGCTAAGCTGCTTATCCGCCAGCGAGGCGGCTGTCTCATATCGCCTGTTAAGATGCGTTCCGGTCAGTGCCTGGGTGCCGATTGCTCCGACGATCATAACCGCACCGCAGAGGATGATGCTCGACGCAACAACCTCGACCAGGGTAAAACCTTTTGTTTTGGTCCTCACTAGCATAATCACTCCGCTTCCAAGTCTGTTGTGCCAACTGTCACGTTTTCGGCCGTGCCGATAAACATCTTCGCTCTGCCGGTGGCGGGGCTGATGCTGATCGTATAATGCGCTTTCCCGTCACCTATTTGGACAACCGAAGAATGTGCCGTGCCGTTATGCGAAAAGATAATCGTCTGCTGCTCCTCACCGACTGTTTGTGTTTCCCAGCCGCTCGGCGCGATATCAACGGACTCGAAAAAAACGTCGCCCTGGAACTGCACGGGTTTACAATACAAATTTTTCACTATTTCCTGCTGTGCCTGCCCACTTTCCTCGTCCCACGACACGGTTGACAGGTAAAATCCTCTCTCGGCCAGGTTCAGCTCCATTTTGTACTGGCTTTGTTTCTCCACGGCCATCAATCTGGCATATTTGGCGGCAAGAAAAAAATCATACGCCGCCTTTTCAACCTGCATTTTCCTGAAAGTGCCCACATACAGACCTGCTCCGGCTCCGGTAACCAGCCCGATGATTATCACCACCATAAGCAACTCGGAGACGGTAAAGCCCTTTAATCTTGTTTTACAGTTCGCTTTCACGTTATACGATCTCAAACTTATACGCCGGCAATCACATTAATCGTTATAGATATCCATGTTGTCGCCTTCGCCGCCGTCCATGGCATCCGCTCCCAGGCTTATCAAATCGAAACTGCCGGGATTGTACTCGCCTTCGGCAACATAAATGTACGGATTGTCCCAGAGGTCGACCAAATCACTGCGCTTCAGATAGGGGCCGTGCCACTTGCCATCTTCCATGTCCGAAGGCGGCAAAACCAATACTTCAAGCCCTTCGGAGTCGTCAGGATATCGGCCGCAGTCAATGTAAAATCGGGCCAGTGCATTTTCCACAATTGCCATTTTCGCCTTGGTTAAATCCGCTTTCGTTTTACCGATACCCGAGAACATCCTCGGCGCGACAAATGCTGCAAGCATCGTTATAATCAAGACAACGACAAGCAACTCGACAAGTGTAAATGCCTTTCTCTTGTTGTTCTTCCGTTTCATTTTCTACCTCTCAAAAAATGATTTAACGAATAGTACCTTATAAATCATGCCTCAATCGGGCGCTAAAACATTCCGCCGCCAAGCTCCATCATAACTATCGGAAGCAGGGTCGCAGCAATGATGAAACCAATCACTAATGCCAGCAGCAATATCAAAATCGCCGGGAAAATCGCCATAAACTTGCTTATAGCCGAGTCCGCTTCGGCGTCGAATGTATCGGCGGCGTTTAACAATAATTCATCGAGTTTGCCCGTCTGCTCGCCCACAGCGACAATCTGCACCAGCAGCGGCGGGAAATAGCCGGATTCTTCCAAAGGATCGGCCAGCGGCTCGCCCCGTTTGACTTTATCCGCTACGGCATCGATTTCCCTGCCTAACAGTTCATTGCCAAGCGTATCACGAACTACACTCAGAGCCTCCAATATAGTGACGCCTCCCATAGTCAGCGCCCCGAGCGTTCGTGCGAATCGACCTACCGCTATCGTTCGTAAAACCGAACCTAAAATCGGCACTCGAAGCTTAAACGTATCGCACTGGAACCGGCCCGCGGTTCTCGTCCATTTTACCAGGTGGTAAAATCCGAAGCATATTGCAGCAAGAGCAATCCACCCCGGTATACTCGTAAACAAACCTTGAATAAATCCGCTGATGCCCATTAATATCCTCGTCGGCAGCGGCAGGACTTTCAGGTCGGTACCCAAAGTACCCAATATCTTCGGTAATATCACGGTTATGACGATGATGACCGAGATAAGACCAAGGCATAAAACGAAAATAGGATATGCCGAGGCATTTTTCATATTTGTTTTAATCTTCTCTTCCCTGGTCAGCATATCCGCCAACTGGGACGAGGTCTGCTCGAGTATGCCGCCGGTTTCTCCGACTCGAATCATCGATATATATAAAGGGCTGAATACCCGCTCATGTTTGGCCATTGCTTCCGAAAGAGACTGCCCCGCACTGACCGCATCCACGAGGTCACCCAGCAAATTCTTTGTTGCCATCTTATGCTGCTGTTTGCGAAGAAGCTCAAGTCCGCTGAGCAGCGGAAGCCCGGCACGCAAAGCTGTGCTGAGCTGGGTCGTCATAGCCAAAACATCCTTGCTTGAGACTCTTCGCGAGCCGAATTTCAGAAGCTGCCCCACATCCGACGCCGCCGTCCCGCTCTTGCTCTCGCCCGGCTCGTGCGATCTGGCATCCTTGACCAGTTCGGTTACGTAATGACCTTTCTCGGTCAGAGCGACAACTGCGCTTCTGCGGTCAACTGCCTCTATAGTTCCCGCAATGTGCCCGCCGTTCCGATCTACCGCCTTATAGGAAAACCAGTTCACTTTACGTATCTGTCCTTTCGTATTTCATATCTCGTCAGAGATGACTTTTTCACTTTTTGCCCACTAATCTTCCTCGCCGATACTCTTGGCAACTCTGAAGATTTCCTCAGGTGTGGTAACACCTTCCAATACCTTGGTCAGGCCATCGTTCACCATACTGATGTGGTCCGGAGGGGCCGCCTTGATAATCTGCTCGGTCGTAGGTCTTGCCGCGATTAATTCGCGGAGGGTTCCCGTGATCCTGAGCAGCTCATATATCCCGATTCGTCCGCTCATGCCGGTCTGTCCGCATTCGTTGCAGCCGACCCCATGATAAAACTTCGTATCTGGCTGAATATTCAGCGAACCGTTCAGGCTTTTAATTAAATGTTCGTCCGGTTTGTACGATACTTTGCATTTGGGACAAATCGTTCGTACAAGCCTCTGCGCTAAAACAGCCTCAAGTGAGCTGGCAAGAAGGAACGGCTCCACGCCCATGTCGATCAATCTCGTCACGGCACCCGGAGCATCGTTCGTATGAAGCGTCGAAAAGACAAGATGGCCGGTCAAAGCGGCACGAATCGCTATGTTAGCGGTTTCCCGGTCTCGAATCTCGCCCACCATGACGATGTCCGGGTCGTGACGAAGAATATGCCGCAGGCCCGTAGCGAAAGTAAGACCTCTTTTCGGATTGACAGGCATCTGGTTAATGCCTTCGAGCTGATACTCGACAGGGTCTTCGATGGTTATCATCTTCACGGCAGGGGAGTATATCTTGTTGAGCGAGGCATAAAGCGTCGTTGTTTTGCCGCAGCCGGTCGGCCCCGTTACGAGCACAATACCATGTGTCCGGTGCAGACATTGATCGAAACCTTCCAGGCACTGATCGTTCATTCCCAAATCATGAAGTTTCATCAGGGATGTCGACCGGTCCAGAATTCTCAGCTCAATGGATTCGCCGAATACGGTAGGAACGGTCGAGACACGCATATCGACCCTGCCTTTCTTGCCGGCAAACTCGATATGCCCGTCCTGCGGCACAAAACGTTCGGCAATATTCATGCCGGCCATAATCTTTATACGTGAGATAATCGCCGCCTGCAGCCGTTTCGACGACGGCGTCCGCTCAACGAGCATACCGTCAATTCTGTACTTGATTTTTACCTGATTTTCGAACGGCTCGATGTGAATATCACTAGCGCGGGCCTCGATTGCTTCGAGTATTACCAGGTTCACAAGATTTACCAGCGACGGCTCTCTTGCCAATTCATGCAGCTTTGCCGGCGAATAATCCCCATTATTATCCAACTGCTTGCTCTCTACTCGTTGTTCGGCCGGCACAAGATCATCCATCATTCGTGCCACGTTGCTGCCGTAGAATTTCAATATTGCATTCTCCATCTCCTTTGGCTCGGCATAATATCGACGCACGGAACAACCAGTTACCAGCCTTAAATCCTCGATAACCTGCGGCTGAAACGGGTCCGTCATCGCCACTTCCAGCCGGCCGTTTTGCTGGTTTAACGGCATAATATTGTATTTGCTGACCAATTCGGCCGGCACAAGAGCTACAACATCATTGCTTATCGATGCTTTTGTCAAATCGATCTTTTCTATCCCAGCCTGATGCGCAAGTGCCTCATTGAGCTGAGCTTGCGATATATAACCGAGGTCCAGCAATATCTGGCCCAAACGCCGGTGCTCGATCTTCTGCTCCGCTAAAGCAAATTTAAGGCCGGATTCGTCAAGATACGATTTTTCGCAAAGCACCTCACCTAACTTTTTCCGTTGTCGCAATTTCTATCCTCTCTAAAAGAGCATAAGTGCATAAGTCACAAGCGCACAAGGCATTAAAAAAGCTTGTGCCCTATGTTCTTTTGTTCTTGTGCACATGTTTTATCTACTTTTGTTATCACAAATCGAAAATTCAATAAGACCCGGCCTGCAACGTTAACGGACCTACAGTCATCTAATAACTATCTTCTCAGACGCTTGAGAACACCGTTTTCTTACATAAAAATGCTTTTTGTCGGTAAAAACTTATAATCCCGGCCTGCGGATATTCATGTATATGCCAGATATTCGGTTTTTTCACACTTTTCAGCGTAAATTTCGAGCCTGATATTGAAATAGACATCTAAAACCGCTGTATGCCATCGGAAAAATGAGCACTTTTTCGCATTATTGATGCAAAAATCGAAGAAATCCACAGAATCAGGTTATATAATCTATTTTCTTCGGCAAGATTCAAGATACAAATCAGACAATCAATCCAAAGAAGCTAAAAACTTTTGCGGCAATAACTTATCATCGCTCCAAGGCTTCACGAAAATACACAGAACCTTCTCAAATATTGTTGAAAATGATATGAAAAAACATTATTATAAAAGTTGAAGCTGGTAGGAGTATCTTCGTGAAGTTTATATTCGAAATTTCAAATCATCGTCAAGTTATCTCGCCGAAGGTAGCGGTATGCCCAAAATCACTTTTTTCATAATTTTCATTGCTTTTTGGTAACGGACACAAAAAAGGTTCCATCCAAAATAGAGGATAATAAAATGCAAACTCAACGAAATATCAAAAAGAGGAGCGGAATAGTAAAGGGAACGTCAGTTATATTTGTAATTGTATCGCTTGCGATTTTTTCTCAGACATCGAATGCTATCGAATGGGAATGGGTCGCAGGTAATAATGGTCCCGGAGTCAAGATATTAGATGAGCTTCCCGTGTGTTGGTTTTCTACGGGCGATGAATCGCCTCAATACCACGTCAGATACCAATCATCCGGTAATGTCATGGTTTTTGTAAATAATAAAGAATTCAATTATATGGGCCTACCTACCGTGTATTCCGAAACCATAACGGGCAGTGGAATTAAAACGCCTTTTACCGTTTCTTTCAGCGATGTAAGATACAATGGTCTAAGGCAGGTTCTTGGATATTATGCTAATATAACAAGCAATGAATATTCTATGGAAACATTTATTAAGGATGGAACATATAATTCTCACGGACAAGCAACCGGATTCAAAGAGCTACGACATTACCAGACATCAGGGAACACTTATTATATTGAAATTTCTGATGTTTCGTACAACGGCTTTGGTCAGGTGATGACCGGCTTTCCAATTAAAATAACCAAAAATTCCGACATTGAGATACCACCTCCGGCTTCCGGAGGCAATCCCTCTGGTTCGTGGATTGGCTCAATGGGTATAGAAGGCACAGTAAGTAAATGTATCAATAACCCAGATGGTAGTTCTGAAATATGCTGGAGTATCCCGTATCAATATTATGATATTGTTGTTATTATCAGCAGTTGCGCACAAGGCACTTACACCTATACACCACCCAATAACTTTCAAGCTACATATAGTGGCACAGCCTTTGAAGAAACATATGGAATATCCAACAACTACACATTAACTATCAATGGCTGGTTCGACAGCAGCGATGATATTTCAGGCAGTTACATCATTAATTTTGAACCTGCTGTTGGGTGGCCCTCATCCAATACCGGCCTTGGATTTTTACATCGTTTTGAGACAAAAACGATCTATGTTGACGCCGACGCCGCCGGTGCAAATGACGGCTCATCATGGGCAGATGCTTACAATTATCTTCAGGATGCACTGATGATTGCCTCGGCCGGAGATGAAATTCGAGTAGCTCAAGGCGTCTATAGACCGGATCAGGGAGGTGGATATACACAAAGCGACCGCGAAGCAACATTCTATCTGATCGATGGTGTCACACTAAAAGGAAGTTACGCCGGCTTTGGTGCATTGAAGCCCAATACACGCGATAGAGTTGTTTATAAGACCATTCTTAGTGGTGATTTGAGCGGCAATGATGACCCGAACTTCACAAACAATTCCGAAAACAGCTACCACGTTGTTACCAGCAGCTACACGGGTGAAGCAACCGTGCTGGATGGCTTCACCATCACCGGTGGAAACGCTCTCAATGACAGCAGCCTCATTGAGCAGGGCGGTGGGATGTATAATGATATTAGCAGCAAAACAACAGTGATAGACTGTACTTTCACCGCTAATCAGGCGGTTGACGGCGCCGGCATGTACAATGGATTCAATTGCAGCCCAACACTCATCAACTGCTGCTTCATCGGTAATTCTGCTCTGGAGGAAGGTGGCGGAATCTACAACGATTTCCATAGTCAATCGACCTTTACTAACTGCATCTTTGCCGGCAACTCCGCGGGCTATCATGGCGGAGGTATATACAACCACCAAATCGATAGCTTGATCCTGACAAACTGCACATTTGCATACAATTCAGCAGAAAATGGTGGTGACGCATTCGCCAATGATTATTCGTTCTTCGAACCTTACAGTCATATAAATCTGTGCAATTGCATCATTTGGGGCGGCCAAAATGAAATAATTTTCGATGCGGCAAACAATAGCGGCTCAAATATCAACATAACCTATAGCAACATCCAGGGTGGCTGGCCGGGCGAAGGCAATATCGATGCCGACCCATTGTTCGCAGACCCTAATGGTTTTGATAATATCATTGGCACTGTTGATGACGAATTGCGCCTGTTAGAAGATTCACCATGTATCGATGCCGGTAACAATTCGGTAGTACTGCCATCTTTAGCTACAGACATTGAGGGAAATCCACGTATCTTCGACTCCATCGTGGATATGGGTGCTTACGAATATTGCGATTTTTTAGTCGCTCACTGGTCGATGGATGACAATGCAGGTAATACGATGGTCGTTGACAGCAGCGGCAACGGTAACAATGGAACTTCACAACAGAATACATCTGTTTTGCATACTTTTGGTCCAATAGATGCCGCACTGAGTTTCAATGGCATCAGTGATTTTGTTAATTTGGGTTCACCTGCCCTCTTAAATGATCTGCCATACGGCGATTTTTCTGTTTCTGCCTGGATTAACGATCAATCCTCAGCCGGCAAGAGAATGATCATGGGAGTTTATCCCGGCGATTCGACAGGCTGGGTGCTCAGAAAGCAAAGTGTAGATTCCGGCAGATATATAGACTTTTGGATCGGACACTCGGATACAAATGCATACTTTATTACACCTGGAGGCTCAATAGTATCCGATAGCTGGCATCATATTATTGCAGTTTGGTACGCTGGCACGAAAACTTGCAAGATTTATATCGACGGCGTCGAATCAATATATACCAAGACCGAAGCAGGGCAGGGAAGCTATAATTCCGATGCTTCTTATGACAAAGAAATAGGCAGAATGGCGTACAATGGCGGTATACAGCACTTCGAAGGAGCCATGGATCAGATAAAGATATTTAATAAGACGCTTTCTCAAGAGGAAATTGACGAGCTGTTTAGTGAAGGATAGGGCCGGCTTTTTTCGGCAAAATGCAACAAACACATCATACAATCGACACACAGAACCTAAAAACTTTCCCAGCAAGGATTTGTGGTTGACACATATGCTAATTTGATACAGAATAAATCTCATAAACCAGCAGTAATCTGACTTTAAGGCTTACTATGAGTGAAGTAACATGCATTTTGACTGCAATAGAGCAGGGTGACGCAAAGGCTGCAGATAAGCTGCTGCCATTAGTTTATGAGGGGCTACGTAGTTTAGCTGCTAAGAAAATGTCGCAAGAGCTACCCGGCCAGACTCTCCAGGCGACGGCTCTTGTTCATGAGGCATATATCAAGCTGGTGGGCGCTGAAGCACAGAACTTCAGCGGACGCACCCATTTCTTCGCCGCTGCGGCCGAAGCGATGCGGCGAATCCTGATTGATAACGCCCGCAGAAAACAACGCCTCAAACACGGCGGTGGTCAGCAGAAGACCGGCCTTAATGATGCTGATATTGCCATTGAAGCGCCTTCGGATGACCTTATCGCATTGGACGAAGCTCTTGAGAGGCTTGCGAAGATGGACAAGGTAAAAGCCGATCTGGTAAAGCTTCGCTATTTTGCGGGCCTCACGCTCGAACAGGCAGCCGGCATCCTCGGACTTTCTCAAACAACCGCAAAAAGACACTGGACCTATGCTCGGGCATGGCTTTATCGACAGATAACTGCTGCTAGTTAGTCAACTTCGCACCCCAGCTTAAAAAAGCCCCTTTTTCCAGTACTACTCACAATTTTCAAGAAATTTCAGGTTTTTCTTAAAAATCTCGGACCAAATCAAGTCTAAATGGCGCGATACTTAATAGAGGGAGAATTGAAAAGTAAAAGACAGATTAAGATCGAGGGTAGAATCATGAATAATTGGATTGAGTTAATTTCCGAGACTATAAGGCCTGAATCATTGAGGCTAAACTTCTCTTATCCGGATATAATGGATTTACTGCCTGTGGCTATTATTTGTGGGTTTTCGATTTTGCTTGCCGGATTGTGGCTGCTGGCGGTATTGGAGTATACATGGCTTAAGTGTAGATATTTCCCACAATTCCGCAATGGGCGCAAAACATGAGAATGATGCTGTGTGAAGAACGGGCTAAATGATATAAAGTCCAACTAAAGGGAGCAATGATATGGAAACTGAAAATATAAATCCGGAAGACATTTTCCACAAAGCAATTGAAATAGCAGATACAGCAGAACAAGCAGCTTATTTGAATAAAGCTTGCGGGGAAAATGAGAAGCTGCGGGCAGATGTTGAAGAGTTGCTTAAAGCTCACGAGCAGGCAGGTGATTTTCTTGACCTGCCGGCCGTTGGTCCAAACGCCACCCTGGAAAATTCACCTCTGACCGAGGGTCCAGGCACGAAAATCGGCCGGTATAAGTTGCTTCAGTTGATAGGTGAAGGCGGCTTCGGTTGTGTCTACATGGCTGAACAAGAAAAACCTATTCGCCGCAAGGTCGCATTGAAAATCATCAAGCTCGGCATGGACACCAGGCAAGTTATCACTCGCTTTGAAGTAGAACGTCAGGCCCTGGCAATGATGGACCATCCCAATATCGCCAGGGTTTTCGATGCCGGTGCAACAGATACGGGTCGACCATACTTTGTAATGGAATTGGTCAAGGGTGTACCGATCACTGAGTATTGCGATAAGAACAATCTCAGCACACGGCAGCGCCTGGAACTGTTTGTTGATGTTTGCAAAGCCGTCCAACATGCGCACCAGAAAGGAATCATCCATAGGGACATTAAGCCTTCGAATGTGATGATTACGCTGCAAGATGGCAAACCGATGCCCAAGATAATCGATTTTGGCATCGCCAAAGCGACGCAGCACCGACTCACTGAAAAGACCTTTTTCACCGAGTATCGACAGTTCATAGGCACACCGGAGTACATGAGTCCTGAGCAGGCGGAGATGAGCGCCCTCGATATCGATACTCGCACGGACATTTACTCGCTGGGAGTCTTGTTATACGAGCTTCTTACGGGCGTCACGCCTTTTGATGCAAAACAGCTTCGCGAGGTCGGATACGCCGAAATTCAGCGAATCATAAGAGAGACCGAACCTCTCAAGCCATCTACGAAGTTAAGCACGATGGGTGATGCACTAAACGATGTTGCCAAACACCGCCACATGCAGCCTGGTGAACTCTGTAAAATCGTCCGCGGCGATTTGGACTGGGTCGTAATGAAAGCGATGGAAAAGGACCGGACCCGGCGGTATGAGACAGCTAATGAGCTGGCAGCGGATATCAGCCGGCATATCGCCGATGAGCCTGTTTCGGCCGGTCCACCGAGCGCGAGGTACCGGTTAAGGAAGTTCGTAAGACGCAACCGGGCGTTGGTAACCGGGATTACGGCGGTATTGGCCGTCCTCGTTGCTGGGATCGTGGTCTCAACACTCTTCGCCGTCGGCCAGGCCCGCGCCCGTGCCAGAGCGGAGTTTCACGCAGCGATGTTACACGGCACGATGGAATTGTTCCAGAATGGGTTTTTCGTCAAGGGTGCTGACGTCACTGTCGGCGAGGCTGTCGAGACGTTGGCAAAGAACCTGGAATTAGGGGAATCGATCGCGCAGTCATCTGATCTATCGCTGGATGAGTATTATGGTGTGCCCCTGCCTCTAATGGCGGCGGCCACCCACTTGGCACTGGGAAACATGTACGTAGGTCTCGATAAGTATGAGAAGGCCGAGCCGCACCTGGAGCGGGCGTACCAGTTCTTTCAGAAGGAGCTTGGCCAGAAACATGAGGTCACAGTCCACGCAGTGAAAGACCTTGCCTTGTTGTATTTGAGGCAGGACCGGTATAACGAGGCCGAGCCGCTGTTGGCCAAGGTACTGGAGACTTCCCGCCGGATGAGGGGTGACCATCACGATAAGATCATGCTGTACGAAATGAACGAGCTCGCCCGGCGATACATCGAGGAACATCGGTACAACGAGGCTGAGCCGGTATTGGTCGAGGCGCTCGATATCAGCCGGCGCGTACTAGGCGAGCAGCATGAGAACACGCTGTGGGCCATACATTATCTTGGTGATTTGTACAGAAGTCAGGGCCGCTACGACAAGGCAGAACCGCTACTGGTCAAGGCGCTGGAGATTAGCCGCCGCACGCTGGGTGAAGAAAATCTGAGTACAACCGGCAACATGTGGTGCCTTGGCATGCTGTACACAAGGCAGGGACGATATGATGAGGCCGAGCCGTTACTTGTCGAGTCTCTTAATACCATACGGCACATGCAGGGTGAGGAGAATCGGCAAGCATCGGCTCATATGGATGCCCTTGGCGTGCTGTACGCAAAGCAGGGCCGATATGACGAGGCCGAGCCACTGTTAGTCAAAGCGGTGGAGGTGCGCAGACGTCTGTTAGGTGAAGAAAATCCCCTCGTGCTGGAATTTATAAACGATCAGGCCGTCCTGTACAGAGAACAAGGCCGATATAAAGAAGCGGAAGACTTATTCAGCAAATCTCTGAACACTAGGCGCCGCGTGCTGGGCGAGAAGCATCCGGACACGCTGACCTCGGAGAGCGATCTGGCTTTTCTGTATTTGAAACAAGGACGTTACGATGAGTCCGAACCGCTCGCCCTAAACTGCTACCAGGGCAGGAGTGCCAAGTTCGGGATGGAACACGTATTTACCCAGGAT